>JBFIGS010000055.1:0-12112 GCA_041602195.1 Sediminicola sp.
ATTGTTTTCCAGGCTTTTGCTTCTGTGTCCAGCTCCTTGCCAAAATCTACCTTGGTGTCTTTTTTTAAATCTTCCTGTGTTATTCCTGCGGCTTTTAAGCTGTCTCCAAGAAAATTGGCATGGACCCCAGAAATAGCAGCGGTATAAACTACATCGCTGGCAGTAGAATCCTCTATCATTTTTTGATAATTATCATTGGCCATACTTTCTGAGGTATTGATAAATCGTGTCCCCATATAGGCCAAATCGGCTCCCATTTGCATGGCAGAGGCAATATCCCTACCTGTGCTGATACATCCGGAGAGGATGATGGTCTTGTGATAGAAGCGTTTTATTTCTGCGACCAAGGTCATAGGGTTTATAGTACCCGCATGTCCGCCTGCGCCGGCAGCGACAAGAATTAACCCATCCACGCCTGCCTCAGCAGCTTTCTCTGCGTGTCTTTTTTTGATCACATCGTGAAATACGAGTCCGCCATAACCATGGATAGCTTCCACCACTTGGGATACTGCCCCCAAAGAGGTGATAATTAACGGTACTTTGTGTTTGATGCACAGCATAAGATCCGCTTGTAATCTAGGATTGGTCTGGTGTACTATAAGGTTCACCCCAAACGGAGCAGGTTTTTTGCCTGTTTCCTTTTCATATTGCTCCAGTGCAGATTTTATTTGAATCAGCCATTCTTCAAAACCTTCACTAGTACGTTGGTTAAGGGCAGGAAATGTACCTACAATGCCATTTTTGCAGCATTCGATAACCAATTCTGGACCTGATATTAAAAACATTGGAGCAGCAATAGCCGGAAGTGCGAGATCCTTAATAAAGGGAGCTTTAGATTTCATGTTCAATCTGTTTAAAAGAGTCTTAAATGTAACTATAATTGTTAATTTATTGTCTTGGAGGAGCCCTCCTTTTCAAAACTATGGTATTTTTACAATTATTATGCATGCATAGCAAAAAAATATTCATAAAATATGTATTTAAAAGAGTTTGAAATTCGTTGGAGTGATATTGATGCCAATAGGCATTTGGGAAATACCGCTTACGTCAATTATATGAGCCATACCCGTATGGCCTTTCTTAATGAACTTGGCTTTAATCAAAAATCTATGGCTGACCATCATATTGGTCCCGTAGTTTTCTATGAACATATGTACTATTTTAAAGAGGTATTTCCTGGCAAGCCCGTGAAGGTATCCTTAGAATTTGTGGGGATGAGTGAAGATGGTATGTTTTTCGAATTCCACCATAACTTCTATGACGGTAAGGGGAGGAATTTTGCACATTGTGAAATGATGGGGGCATGGATAGATATGAACACCAGGGCCTTGACTGGTCTGGGCAATGAGTTCCTGGAAAATTTCAATGCCGTGGAAAAGTCGCCGGAATTTAGAACCCTGACCAAGGAAGATACGCGTAAATTCGCCAAAAAGCCTAAAGACCTGGTTTAGGTTTTTTTGTGGCCAAATATACTCCGATCAATACAAGGCCAATGGCAAATGTTTTGATCAATGTTAGGTAATCCTTACCTGTGACCAATGCAAAAAGAATTCCTATTAGCGGCTGTATATAAACGAATGCCCCTAAAGTAGACGCCTTTAGTTGTTTCAGTGCATATATATTGAACAAGTAGGTGAGAAAAGTGGTGCCTATGACTACAAAGGCGATGACTCCATAAACCTCCAAGGGCATCTGGGACCATTGGATTTCACTGAATTCTGAAAATGTTATGGGTAGGTTGATGATTACCGCAACGGTGAACAGCCATTTCATTAAAGTAAAAGGGTGGTATTTTTCGATGAGGCTTTTGGCAACGATCAAATAGGCGCCATAACTGGTGGCATTTAGGATAAAAAGGGCGTTTCCCAGCGGAATATTGGGCGCATCTTGGCGTATTTCGGCTCCAAAAAGAACAAGTGCCAAGGCTCCTATAAATCCTAGGAACACTCCTGATCCTTTTAATAGTGTAATTTTTTCCTTGATAAGAAGTGCAGAAAGTATGACCACTATGATCGGGGTAATGGTGACCAATACGGCACTATTGATAGGTGTGGACAGGTCCAATCCTTTAAAAAAGGCCAACATATTAATGACCATGCCCAAGATGGCACAGACCAAAACCCGCAGCCAATCCCTACGTGCTATTTTTTCTTTGGGACCAAAAAAGGAGATGCCCCAAAAAAGTATTGCGGCCCCCGTCACCCTGATGAAAATAAATCCGAATGGTTTTACATAGGTAGGCATTACCCCTTTGGCAATGGTGTGGTTAATGCCATATATGATGGTGGCTCCAATGGCCGCCAAAATGGCAAGGGTTCTTTTACTCAAGAATGGAGAACTTCTTTGGCAGCAGCTATCTCTTTTTTGCCATTGCCTATAAATAGTTGATTATCTATTAGTATCACCGGCCTTTTTAAAAAGGTATAATGCTCTAATAGTAATGCCCTAAATTCTTCCTCTGTCAGATTTTTACTGCCTAAGTCCCGTTCTTTGTACATCCTCGCCCTTTTACTGAACAGACTTTCATAACTACCCGACAAAAGTTTCATTTCTTCCAATTGTGCAGGGGTAATAGCCTCTGATTTTATATCCTGCAGCACTACATCATCTAGTGGCTGCAACTCCTTCAGTATTCTTTTGCAGGTATCGCAGGTGCTTAGGTGGTAAATTTTTTTTGTCATGACCATGAACAATTTTATGGTAAATTCACTACAAAGAAACCCAATTCAAATGGATTGTACTATTTTTATAAAAAAATCAGGACATTGGAATACTTACTTGACATCACCCTTCAGAACAGAAATATATTATACAAATTCCTCACAGAGACACCAAGGGAAAAACTCTTCAAAATTCCGGAAGGCTTTAATAACAATATATGGTGGAATATTGCACATGTGGTGGTTACCCAGCAATTATTGGTCTATAAAATGAGTAATCTTCAGATGAGGATAGATGATGAAATGGTAGAGGCTTATAGAAAAGGGACATTTCCAAAAGGGGAAGCATCAGATGAGGAGATAAAAAAAGTTGCCGCACTTTTGTTATCTACGGTGGAATGGTTGAAAGAGGATTATGAGAATGGTCTTTTCAAGGAATTCAACACGTATACCACAAGTGTAAATGTTACTTTGAGCAAGGTGGAAGATTCAATTGCTTTCAATACCTTTCATGAAGGCCTACACCTTGGGTCCATTCTTGCATTAAAAAGGGCAGTCGAAAATTAATCTGCTTTATGCTTTACTTTATAGGTCATATAATCTGCAATCTCCTTGTAGGGCAAGTTCAATACAATAGGGCCATCGGCATAAGAAGCTACTTCATATTGGTCGTAGTATAGTTTTAGTCCCTCGTTGGTAAATCCTATGTTCTCCGAAAGATAAAAGTTGTTGTCATCGAACATAAACCCCGTGCTATTGATTGATTTTTCCAATGGGACATGTTCTTGGACCCTGAATTTAGTTTCGGCAAAACGCATAAAAGCATCAAGATCCTTAAATAATTCCCAGTTTTCCAGTTCCAAACCTTTCTTTTTGTCGAAGTTTAAAAATCTTGTGGGAGTATAGCCGTGTGCTCCACCTGTAAAAATATAGGTCTTTAGTTGGATAGTTACGATTTTTTCATCCTCATAGGCCACCTCTCCATCGATCTTCGCTTCCCATCCTATGGATTCATCTGGAAACTTGTTTTTTTGTATGGTGTACCCGTTTTTAAAAGAGGCAATTGCCTCCTCAATGGAGGAAACGTCCATCCCATCTTCAAAAGTCAACAAGTAGATGATTTCTTCTTTAAGAGAATTGTTAATGGTTTTCGCGATTTTGGAATCCTCCAGGGCATTGGGAATAGTTATTTTTACACTGGGACAATTCTCGCAGCTATCACTTAAATATTTGGAAGGGGCAAAAGCTATTTTATCTTCTTTTTCACAACTGACAAAAATAAGACCAAGTACTGTTAAAAAAGAAAATAGCTTCTTCATAGGAATAGGGTTGAATGAATTCACAAAAGTAATGCTTCATTGCATTCATCAAAAGATAACAATACATTTGTATTAGAATATTTTTATATGAGCGAAAAAGGCTTGGGATTCAATAGTAAAACGATTCATGGTGGGCAACAACCGGATAAGGCATATGGTGCGGTAATGCCGCCAATATATCAAACCTCCACCTATGCCCAGACGACCCCTGGCGGTCATCAGGGATTTGAATATTCGCGAAGCGCAAACCCTACAAGGACTGCGTTGGAGAACTCATTGGCCAGCATAGAGAATGGAAATTACGGTTTGGCCTTTGGAAGTGGCTTGGCAGCCATAGATGCCGTTATAAAGTTATTGTCCCCGGGAGATGAGGTTGTTACCACGAATGATCTTTATGGCGGAAGCTATAGGTTGTTCAAAAAGATATTTGAAAAATTTGGAATCACCTTCCATTTTATAGGGATGCAAAATTCGGAAAACATAGCCGATTATATAAATGAAAAGACAAAACTAATCTGGGTAGAGACGCCTACAAACCCCATGATGAACATCATTGATATTGTGGCTGTTTCCAAACTGGCAAAGAAGCATAATATTCTATTGGCCGTTGACAATACGTTTGCCACGCCCTATCTCCAACTTCCTTTGGATTTAGGGGCCGATATCGTCATGCATTCTGCTACGAAATATTTGGGAGGACATAGCGATGTGGTTGTTGGTGCCTTGGTGGTAAAGGATAAAGAACTGGCAGATCAGTTGTATTTCATTCAAAATGCCAGTGGGGCCGTCTGTGGTCCGATGGATAGTTTTTTGGTGCTCCGTGGGATAAAGACGCTCCATATCAGGATGCAGCGGCATTGTGAAAATGGAAAGACCATTGCCAATTACCTAAAGAACCATCCAAAAATTGAAAAGGTATACTGGCCAGGCTTTGAAGACCATCCCAATCACAGTATTGCCAAAAGTCAAATGAAAGATTTTGGAGGGATGATTTCTTTTGTGACCAAAGGGGGCAAATATAAAGATGCCATTGCCATTGTAGAAAAACTAAAGCTTTTCACTCTTGCAGAATCCTTGGGCGGAGTTGAAAGTTTGGCGGGACATCCGGCTAGTATGACCCACGCAAGTATTCCAAAAGAAGAACGGGAAAAAAGTGGTGTTGTAGACGCCTTGATTCGCTTAAGTGTTGGAATTGAAGATGAAAATGATCTTATTGCCGATTTGGAACAGGCAATCGGATAATTATTTATCAAATTTTTAAAAAAATAGGCTCTAAATTGTTGGAATAATATAATTTTGCCCGTATATTTTCAATTCATCAAGATTAATAATAATCAAGTTTTTTATGGAAGCAAAGATTAAAGCGTTTATGGAAGAGGTGAAATCTCGAAATGGACACGAACCAGAATTCATTCAGGCAGTTCATGAAGTAGCTGAAACCGTAATACCTTATATAGCAGAACACGATATCTACAATGGTAAGAACATCCTCTTGAGAATGGTAGAGCCAGAAAGATTGATTTCCTTCAGGGTTTCTTGGGTTGATGACGATGGGGAGATTCATGTAAACAGGGGATATAGGATTCAAATGAATTCGGCTATTGGACCTTATAAAGGTGGTTTGCGTTTTCACCCAACGGTAAATGCCAGTATCCTTAAATTCTTGGCTTTTGAGCAAGTATTTAAAAATAGTTTGACCACATTGCCTATGGGTGGTGGTAAAGGAGGATCCGATTTTGATCCTAAAGGAAAGTCAGACGACGAGGTAATGCGTTTTTGCCATGCTTTTATGACTGAATTATGTAGACATATTGGTCCAAACACCGATGTTCCTGCAGGAGATATAGGAGTAGGCGCCAGGGAAATAGGTTTCTTGTTCGGTATGTACAAGAAGATAAGAAATGAGTTTACCGGAGTCTTAACTGGTAAAGGCCGTTCTTGGGGTGGTTCCTTAATACGTCCGGAAGCAACTGGCTATGGAACCGTGTATTTTGCCCAGAGTATGTTGCAAACACGAGGCAAAGATTTTTCAGGTAAAAATGTGGTGATTTCCGGATCAGGAAATGTGGCTCAGTATGCAGCGGAAAAAGCGATACAACTGGGCGCTAAAGTGTTGACTCTTTCAGATTCTCAAGGATATATTTTTGATAAGGACGGTATTGACACTGAGAAGTTGGAATTTGTCATGGACTTGAAAAATAACAAAAGAGGTCGTATTTCTGAATATGTAGATACATACAAATCAGCTACCTTCCATAAAGGCGCAACCCCTTGGGAAGTTGCTTGTGATATTGCGCTGCCTTGTGCAACACAAAATGAGTTGGGTGGCGATGATGCAAAAGTATTGATTAAAAACGGATGTATTTGTGTTGCGGAAGGTGCAAATATGCCTTCTACGCCTGAAGCGATTCATGAATTCCATACGGCGAAAATATTATTCGCGCCAGGAAAGGCTTCCAATGCCGGTGGGGTTGCTACCTCTGGTTTGGAAATGTCACAAAACTCACTTCGTATTAGCTGGACTCGTGAAGAGGTTGATGGCCGTTTAAAAGATATTATGGAGGACATCCACGATTCTTGTATACAATATGGTAAGGATGAGGATGGATATTGCAACTATGTAAGAGGAGCGAATATCGCTGGCTTTGTAAAAGTTGCCGATGCTATGCTTGCCCAAGGGGTGATCTAAGCATTCCCACAACAGATATTAAAGGCTTTCCATTCATTGGAGAGCCTTTTTGTTTTAGAGGTGCTTTTTAATGACTGAACCTATTATCTTTATAGCTCCTAACCACTATAGATGCAGATTACCACCAAGGCAATTGTTCTTTCAGGGCTCAAATACGGAGACACTAGTCTTATCGTTAAGGCGTTCACGGAGCAAAGTGGTCTAAAAACATATCTCTTGAAAGGGGTGTTGGCCTCCAAAAAAGGGAAGATTAAATCTGCTTATTTCCAGCCCTTGATGCAATTGGAGGTTGTAGCCTACCACAAAAATAAAGGGACCATGGAGAGTATCAGGGAGGTTCGGGTATACTACCACTATGAATCCCTGCATACGAACATTACAAAAAATGCGATGACCTTATTTTTGGCAGAAATGCTTTCCAACAGCATTTTTGAGGAAGAGGAAAATCAAGAGCTGTTCCAATTTATAGAGGCATCCCTGCAATGGTTGGATACCCACGATGAAATTTCCAATTTTCACTTGTATTTTTTACTCAGATTGACCAAGTATTTTGGTTTTTTTCCACAGCGGGATGAAGCAGATGCGCCCTATTTTGATTTGATGGCAGGAGAGTTTGTACAGACCACTACCTTGAACCCTATGCTATATGGTGAAAACTTAAATTATTTCAAAGCGTTTTTGGGCATAAAATTTGATGAGTTACATTCTGTAAAAATGAAAAAGGTGAACCGGCAAGAATTGCTAAAATCACTGATTTTATATTTTGAATTACATTTACAGGGATTTCGAAAACCAAAATCCTTGGCAGTTTTAAATGAAGTTTTCAGTTAATATGCGCAATATAATTTTCGTTGTCTGTTTCTTAGTTTTTCAGATGGTTCAGGCCCAGGAATTTGTCATTTTAGATGCCGAGAACAAAGAGCCCATTCCCAATGTGGCCATTTATAATAATGACAAAAGCAAAACTGTAATTTCTGATCTATTTGGTAAGGCCGATTTAGGGATTTTTTCCACGAACGAGCGTATCATTTTTAAACACATCGGATATCAATTAAAAAAAACTTCCAAGACCATTTTGTCGAGAAGGGAGAATAAGATAGTGTACTTGACCATGAATGCCGAACAATTGGATGAAGTGGTCATGTCCATTTCTAAATGGGAACAGCAGCGAAAGGATATTCCACAAAAGATCACATCCATAGATGCAAAGACTATTGCATTTACATCCCCTCAAACTTCAGCAGACCTTCTACAAAATAGCGGAAAGGTCTTTGTACAGAAAAGCCAACTAGGTGGAGGGAGTCCAATGATAAGGGGATTTGCCACGAACCGACTTTTAATTACGGTAGATGGTATCCGTATGAACAATGCCATTTTTCGCGGGGGGAATATCCAAAACATTATTTCAATAGACCCGTTTACCATAAAAAACACGGAAGTGATTTTCGGGCCAGGCTCGGTGATTTATGGCAGCGATGCCATTGGAGGGGTCATGAATTTTTATACCCAGACCCCGCAATTGGCCATTGGGGATAGCCTGCGTATTAAGGGGAATATGGATTATAGGTACTCCACTGCCAACAATGAAAATACGTGGCATGCCGATCTTAATTACGGGAAAAGAAAATGGGGGTTGCTCACCAGTGTGTCCTATTCGGATTTTGGGGATCTAAAAATGGGCAAAAATGGTCCTGAATCATATTTGAGAAACAATTATGTAATACCCTCGGTGACCGGGGACCAATTAGTGGAAAATCCCAATCCTAGGAAACAGGTGCCTTCTGGTTATGACCAGATCAATGTGATGCAAAAAATAGCCTATAAGCCAAATAATTTTTGGGACCTGAACATGGGTTTGTTTTATTCGGAGACCTCGGATTATTCTAGATATGATAGATTGATAAGGCCTAACAAGGCTGGTGATGGTCTAAGGTCCGCAGAATGGTACTATGGCCCCCAGAAATGGTTTATGGCCAATCTTCAGGCAGAACAAAAGGGCAAAGGGAAATTTTACGACGGATTAAAGATTACCAACGCTTACCAACATTTTGAGGAGAGTAGAAATGATAGGGGCTTTCAGAATCCTATTTTGTATTCTACGGCCGAAAAAGTAGATGCTTTCTCTTCCAATATCGACTTTGAAAATAAGCGAATGGGCGATTTTCGCCTGTATTATGGGGGGGAATATGTTTTCAATAAAATTAATTCGGATGGCAGTCAAAAGGATATCCGGACCAACGAGGTAACGGGTTCCGCCTCTCGGTATCCAGACGGGTCTACCTGGCAGACATTGGCGGGTTATTTCAATGTAGAATATAAGTTGAAACCCAATATGACCATCCTTACAGGATTGCGCTATAGCCATGTCTGGATCAATGCAGATTTCGATACCACATATTATAGTTTTCCTTTTCAAGAGGCCAATCTGAGTACAGGGGCCTTAACTGGAAGCCTTGGGCTTAGTTGGTTGCCCAAACCTGACCTGCAGGTCACTTGGAATGGGTCTACGGGATTTAGAGCGCCCAATATTGATGATATAGGAAAGATTTTTGATTCCGAACCTAATGCTGTGGTCGTTCCAAATCCAGATCTACAGCCAGAATATGCCTATAATATGGAGGTGGGGATCCAAAAAAACTTTAAGGATAAACTCGTTCTTAAAGGGGCTGCGTTCTACACTTATCTTGTTGATGCTTTGGTAAGGCGCGATTATCAGTTCAATGGTCAGGATGAAATTGAATACAATGGCGAGACCAGTAAGGTGCAGGCAATACAAAATGCCGCCAAAGCCTATGTTTATGGTTTTGAATTTGGGATGGAGGCTTTCTTTACGGAAAATCTTTCAATGCAATCCAACCTCACACTAACAGAGGGTATCGAAGAGGAAGAAGATGGTACGGATTCTCCAGGAAGACATGTAGCACCTACTTTTGGGGATGTTCATGTCATTTGGAAGAATCAAAGATTTAAGGCCGATTTGTTCATAGCCTATAACGGTGAGATTTCCAATGATAATTTGGCAGCCACGGAAATCGGCAAGGATTATATATATGAGTTGGATGCCAATGGCAACCCGTATTCCCCATCGTGGTATACGCTAAATGTCCGTTCCCAATATGAATTAAGCAGCAGCCTAAAACTCACGGCCAGTTTGGAGAATATTACCAATCAGAGATACCGTCCGTATTCTTCTGGCATTACAGCGGCCGGCACCAATTTGATATTGGGCTTGGGGTACCATTTTTAAATAAAAAACCCGGATATAAACCGGGTTTTAATTTTTTAAGGACTGCAAATTAATTTTTTACGGCCTCTTTGGTTTCCTCTACCGCTTTTTTGGTTTCGTCAATGGCCTTTTTTGTGGCCTTTTCAACCTCTTCTCCAGCTTCTTTCATGGAGTCCATGGCATCTTCTCCGGCTTCTTTCATGCCTTCGCCCATTTCTTCCATTTCATCTGCAGCTTCTTCCATGGCGTCGCCAGCCTCTTGAGCTGCCTCTTCGGTCGCATCTTTGGCCTTATCTGCGGTTTCCCTACAAGATACCATGCTCATGCCCAATGCAAGGACAAGGAAAGAAATCAATAAAACTTTTTTCATTTTCTTTTGTTTAGTTATTATTCTATAAATATAACATTTTTAAATAAAAAAAATAAAACAAATATCTGGGAATCAAGTGTCTGTGGGAGCGCCCGCTTTCTTTAGTACAATTTTAACAATTTTCCATTAGGGTAAATTAGGGCTGACTTGTTATATACCCAAACGAACAAATTTCAAATCTTATGAAGAATTATTTAAAAAATGCAGGAATTATTTTAATGTCTGTTTTCGCCCTTGTTTCATGTAATGATGACAATGACGATCCAGGAATGGACGCGGAAACATATGACACAACTTTTAAAGTAACAGATGCTCCCATTGATAATGCGAATGTGGAGGCAGTAGTAGTAACCATCACCAACGTTAAGGTAGATGGCAAGGCTTTGGAAGGTTTTACCGCGACTACGGTCAATTTGGCCGCCTTGGTTAATGGTAAGACAGAAACTTTGGGGAATATGGACCTAAAAGCTGGTTCTTACTCAAATATTGAATTTGAATTGGATTTTGAAAAGGATGTGAACGGGAATGCGCCTGGTTGCTATGTTGAAATGGCCGATGGGACCAAAGATGCCCTTGTAGCTTCTTCCAACAAAATCGCTATTCAGGATAGGTTCGAGGTATTGGCTAAATCTGCTAACCAAGTGGTGATCGATTTCGACCTTAGAAAAACAGTTAAGGAAGACAAGAACACGCTTTCCAGCGATTTCAATTTTGTGACCATGAGCGAGCTTTCTGCAGGTATCAGAGTTGTAAATGAGGAATTATCAGGTAGGATATCTGGTACGGCAAACGACACGAACAATACCTCTGATAAGATCATTGTTTATGCATACGAAAAAGGGAAATTTAATGCTGACGCTGAGACAAAAGGAAGTGGGGCGAGCAATGTAACTTTTGCAAATGCTGTGACCAGTTCAGAAGTAAGCGGTCTTAGTGGATCTTATAACTTGAGCTTTTTGAAAGAAGGGGAATACGAGTTGGTCTTTGCTTCCTATACAGAGGATAATAATGAATTGTTTTTCAATTCAATGTTAAATGCTGAATCTACTACAGGGTTAAATTTAGGAGCCATTAGTGTTACCTCTTCTTTGCAGATAAGTGCAAATGTGACCATTACTGGAAGTAAATCGTAAAGTAAAAATTTCATCTTATTTAAAAGCCCCTTGTTCAAGGGGCTTTTTTGTTTTTCAACCGAAAGTTTTCTAGTGAAAATTCACTAGTTTTGCAAACTTAAAATAATGCAATAGAAGCTGTTATTATGAAGTTTGCAGAATACAAAGGGTTAGATTTACCAAAAGTTGCCGAGGAGATATTACACTATTGGAAAGAGCATCAGATTTTTGAGAAAAGTGTAACAAGTAGAGAGGGTAAGGATAATTATGTCTTTTATGAAGGTCCCCCTTCTGCAAATGGAATGCCCGGAATCCACCATGTAATGGCCCGTACTATCAAGGATATATTTCCTAGGTACAAGACCATGAAAGGTTTTCAAGTGAAGCGAAAAGCGGGATGGGATACCCATGGTCTTCCCATTGAACTTGGGGTTGAGAAAGAATTGGGAATCACCAAAGAGGACATTGGCACAAAAATTTCTGTTGAAGATTACAATGCTGCCTGTAAAAAAGCAGTGATGCGTTATACTGACGTTTGGAACAGTATGACCGAAAAAGTAGGGTATTGGGTAGATATGGAAGACCCATATATCACCTACAAATCCAAGTACATGGAGACCGTATGGTGGTTGCTAAAGCAAATCTACGATAAGGGCCTTATCTATAAAGGGTATACCATTCAACCCTATTCCCCTAAGGCAGGAACAGGACTAAGTTCACATGAGTTGAACCAACC
>JBFIGS010000056.1:0-12029 GCA_041602195.1 Sediminicola sp.
CTTTATAAACATAAGCCGCATTACCATATAACTGCGTATTATCACTTAAGTCGTAACCAAAGTTTACCGAAAATTTAGAAGCAGCTGTTTCTGGGGAAGCATTAATGTTACCTGCATCTGGCTTACGAGATAAAAACTCTCTTACAAATGCGATATCTGCACCAAAATCTTGAGCCTCACCTTCTGCATTAACTGTACCTGGTCTGTTTGCCTGATTTACCTTAGATAAATCTATGGTGTAGTTAACGAATCCTTTGTCTTCACCAATACTAGTCCCATTATTAACGGCAACACCAAACATTTCGCCATCACCTTCAGAGGTAATACCAGTTCTAACTGTAGCAGAACCTACATTTGGACTATCTTTTAAGATAATGTTCATTACCCCTGCTATGGCATCAGAACCATATTGAGCAGAAGCTCCATCTCTAAGTATTTCAACTCTTTTGATGGCGTCTGTTGGGATAGCTGAGATATCAGCACCCGTTTCACCTCTACCCGGAGAAGTTTGAGTGTATAATAAGGCACTTAAATTTTTCCTTTTTCCGTTGATCAAGATCAATGTTCTACTTGGTCCCATGTTACGTATTTCATAAGGATCCAATAAAGAAGTTGCATCATTTACAGGAGTCTGTACCGTGTTAAACGATGGAATCCTATACTGTAACGCCTTGTCAAAGGTCATTTGTCCAGTGGAAGTCAATTCCTTGGCTCCAATAACATCTACAGGTAATGGGGTGTCCGCATTACTTCTAGGTGCCGTACGTGAACCTACAACAATAAATTCTTCCAATTGCATTCCTTCTGCAAGTGTAACATTGATTATAGACTGACCTGCAACTTTTACTTCCGTTGTTGCAAATCCTACATAACTGAAAACCAGTGTAGCCCCGTCGGCAACTGATATTTCATAGTTTCCATCAAAATTGGTTGATGTTCCATTATTTGTACCTTTTTCCACAATGTTCACTCCTGCAAGGGGCAAACCTGCGTCATCCTTTACCGAACCACTTACCGAATTCTGCGCAAAGGCAGTCGATACGGATAGTAAAAGAAATGCTGTGAAAGCATAAAAAATTCTCATATAGTTTAAGTTTTGAGTTAATATGTTGCCGAAAATAGTGAAAATAAATTGTATTAACATTTTTTTGTGAAATTTAGCACGAATAATTTTGCGTTGTGTTTAATAAAAGGAGGTAATGTAACATATACAACTTCTTGATATAAAGCGATAATTTCCCTTTGAAATTATAAAAACACTTCTAGTAAAATTTTTAGGGAAGGCGAAGAAAATCCAATCAAATATCAAAAAAATACACTTTCACTTTAGTGAGATCCACTTTTTACGACCTTACTACTCTGTAAATGCACTTAAAGTTCAAGGACTTTATCTGTCTGGTGATAGTTTGTGGAATCAATGGTAAAGAATTTGCTTTTTAGAACTATATTTGCACCCTCAAAATAATGAAAGAATGAAAGCAGGTATCGTAGGATTGCCAAACGTTGGTAAATCAACACTTTTCAATTGTTTGTCAAATGCAAAAGCACAAAGTGCCAATTTTCCATTTTGCACTATAGAGCCTAATATAGGGGTGGTCAACGTGCCAGATGTTAGATTAGAAAAATTAGAATCTTTGGTCAATCCGGAACGAGTATTGCCAGCAACGGTAGAAATAGTCGACATTGCTGGGTTGGTAAAGGGCGCCAGTAAGGGAGAAGGTCTTGGAAACCAATTTTTGGGCAATATCCGTGAAACCGATGCAATTCTTCATGTCCTTAGATGTTTTGATAACGACAATATTGTTCATGTAGATGGATCCATCAATCCTATAAGAGATAAGGAGACCATTGATATGGAACTTCAATTAAAGGATCTTGAAACGGTAGACAAAAAGCTTGAAAAAGTAAAACGTGCTGCCAAAACTGGAAATAAAGAAGCGCAAAAGGAAGAAGCAGTACTTTTGAAAATTAAACAAGGGTTGGAAGCGGGAACTTCTATTCGCGCACTTGAATTCAGTAAAGAAGACAGAAACGAATTTGTAAAGCCGCTGCAGTTTATTACAGATAAACCAGTTATGTATGTCTGTAATGTAGATGAAGAATCCGCAACCACTGGTAATAGCTACGTAGATAAAGTAAAAGAGGCGGTAAAGGACGAGAATGCAGAAGTTATATTCTTAGCAGTAGGGACAGAAGCTGATATTACCGAACTGGAAACCTATGAAGAGCGACAAATGTTTTTGGAAGATCTTGGTCTTAAAGAACCAGGATCCGCCAAATTAATTCGTGGGGCATACAAATTATTAAATCTTGAAACCTATTTTACGGCAGGGGTCAAAGAGGTAAGGGCATGGACAATTCCAGTAGGAGCTACGGCGCCTCAGGCAGCTGGAGTAATCCACACCGATTTTGAAAAAGGATTTATCCGTGCAGAAGTGATAGCTTATGACGATTTTGTTGCCTTTGGAAGTGAGGCCAAGGTTAAAGAGGCAGGTAAAATGAAAGTAGAGGGCAAAGAGTATATCGTAAAAGATGGTGATGTAATGCACTTCCGTTTTAATGTGTAAGTATCATTATTATTAAGGTAAAATTCTCCTTTATATTTTTAAGGGTAAAAAATTAATACCCCAGGTAGGATAAATGTCAAAGAAAGGCATTCCTTTTACTTGGGGTATTTTATTATATTTTTGCTATATTATCATTTAGGTCCTTCAGGTAGTTGTAATTTTCTATTACCGTTACTGAAATCGAAATCCCTTGGAACACAATCTATATCAACAAATGAATATAAGCTATTGTTAATTACTTTAACAAGTAGTGTTTTTATCTTTTTAGAACACTCCCTATATTAGCAACGCGCCTTAAACTACTTAATTAATGGAAAACACCCAATATACCGAAGATAATATACGTTCATTGGATTGGAAGGAGCATATTCGTATGCGACCTGGAATGTATATTGGTAAATTGGGAGATGGATCCTCTGCTGATGATGGTATCTATATACTTCTTAAAGAAGTTCTGGATAACTGTATTGATGAATTTGTAATGGGGGCGGGGAAGACCATAGATATCAGTATAAAGGACAATGTGGTCAGTGTACGTGATTATGGCCGGGGTATCCCTTTAGGCAAAGTGGTGGATGTAGTTTCCAAAATGAATACAGGTGGTAAGTATGATAGTAAGGCCTTTAAGAAATCTGTAGGATTAAACGGGGTTGGTACAAAAGCAGTAAATGCATTGTCCACTTTTTTTAAAGTAGAATCTTCTCGAGAAAATAAATTAAAAACAGCAGAATTCCATCAGGGTAACCTGGTCTCTGAAGATGGCCCTGTGGAAACAACGAAACGAAAAGGAACCAAGGTTTCCTTTATTCCTGACGAGGTTATCTTCAAAAAATACAAATACAGGAATGAGTATGTGGAGCGCATGCTCAAATACTATGTCTATTTAAATCCAGGGCTGACCATTGTTTTCAATGGGGAGAAATTTCATTCAGATAATGGATTAAAAGATTTGTTGGAGGATAATAACTCTAAGGATGATATGCTTTATCCGGTGATTCATTTAAAGGGAGAGGATATTGAAGTTGCCATAACACATAGTAAAACACAGTATAGCGAGGAATACCATTCTTTTGTGAATGGTCAGCACACTACGCAAGGAGGGACACACCAATCCGCATTTAGGGAAGCGGTGGCAAGGACTATTCGTGATTTTTACGGTAAAAATTATGAGGCTTCCGATATACGAAAATCCATAATTTCCGCCATTGCCATTAAAGTGATGGAACCTGTATTTGAAAGTCAGACCAAAACAAAATTGGGTTCTACCGATATGGGAGGCGATTTCCCCACGGTTAGAACGTACATCAATGATTTTGTTGGAAAGCAGCTAGACAATTACTTGCATAAAAATCCAGATACCGCAGAAAAATTGCAGCGTAAGATCATGCAGGCGGAACGCGAAAGAAAAGAACTTTCCGGAATTCGAAAGCTTGCAAAGGATCGTGCCAAAAAAGCGAGCTTGCACAACAAGAAACTTAGGGACTGTAGGGTGCATCTGGGTGATATGAAAAACGAAAAGCGGTTGGAGAGCACCTTGTTTATTACAGAGGGAGATTCTGCATCCGGATCCATCACCAAATCTAGGAATGTGAATACCCAGGCTGTTTTTAGCCTTAGGGGAAAGCCATTGAATTCCTATGGCATGTCCAAGAAAATTGTATACGAGAACGAAGAATTCAATTTATTGCAGGCGGCCTTGAACATAGAGGAATCTATGGAGGATCTCCGGTATAATAACGTTGTGATCGCTACGGATGCCGATGTTGATGGGATGCACATCCGTTTGCTTTTGATTACATTCTTCCTACAATTTTTCCCTGAGCTTATTAAGGAGAACCATCTCTATATTTTGCAGACCCCATTGTTTAGGGTGAGAAATAAAAAAGAAACCATTTATTGCTATAGTGATGAGGAACGAAGAGATGCCATAGAAAAATTAACAGGAAAACCTGAGATCACAAGGTTTAAAGGTCTGGGGGAAATCTCCCCGGATGAATTCCAACACTTCATTGGGGACGACATTCGTTTAGAGCCCGTGATGCTGGATAAAGCGTTGTCCATTGAGAATTTATTGGAATTCTATATGGGCAAAAACACACCCGACCGCCAGAAATTTATTATAGAAAATCTTAAAGTTGAACTTGATCTTGTCAAGGACAACTAAATATAAACCAAACTAATACGAATCTTTCTGAATGGAAGAGAATGAAGAAGTAAATGAAGGAATTAATGAAAACCTAGATAACTCCCAGGACTCCTTGACCAAGGTCACAGGGATGTACAAAGATTGGTTTTTAGATTACGCTTCCTATGTTATTTTGGAACGTGCTGTACCAGCTATCGAAGACGGATTTAAACCCGTTCAGAGAAGGATCATGCATGCCCTAAAGGAACTGGATGATGGGAGATATAACAAGGTGGCAAACGTTGTTGGTCATACCATGCAGTACCATCCCCATGGAGATGCCAGTATAGCTGATGCCATGGTGCAGATCGGACAGAAAGATTTGCTTATTGATACCCAGGGTAACTGGGGTAATATTTTAACTGGAGATGGGGCAGCGGCATCGAGATATATTGAGGCCAGACTTTCCAAATTTGGGCTCGAAGTTGTTTTTAGTCCAAAAATTACGGAATGGCAGCAGTCCTATGACGGCAGGAGGAAGGAGCCTGTAAATCTACCGGTTAAATTCCCGCTTTTATTGGCCTCAGGTGCCGAAGGAATTGCGGTGGGACTTTCCACAAAAGTACTCCCACACAACTTTATTGAATTGATAGACGCCTCTATCAAACATTTAAAAGGACAGCGTTTTACCCTCTTTCCAGATTTTCCGACTGCAGGTATTATTGATGTGTCCAATTATAACGAAGGGCTCAGGGGAGGAAAAATTCGCGTCAGGGCAAAAATTTCACAACTGGACAGGAATACGCTGGTTATAAACGAAATTCCATACGGAACCAACACCTCTAGTTTAATAGATTCCATCCTAAAAGCAAATGATAAAGGCAAAATAAAAATTAAAAAAATAGAGGACAACACTGCCGCGGATGTAGAGATTTTAGTGCATTTGCCAAGTGGACTTTCGCCCGATAAGACCATTGACGCCCTTTATGCCTTTACAGCCTGCGAATCTTCAATTTCACCTTTGGGTTGTATTATAGAAGACAACAAACCTCTTTTTATTGGAGTGGTTGAAATGTTGAAAAGGTCCACTGATAATACGGTTGACCTATTAAAGGCTGAATTGGAAATACAACTTTCCGAACTTGAGGAACAGTGGCACTTTACTTCTTTGGAGCGCATTTTCATTGAGAAAAGAATATATAGGGATATTGAAGAGGAGGAGACCTGGGAGGGGGTTATTAAGGCTATTGACAAGGGATTACAACCACATGTCGGTCATCTAAAAAGAGCTATAACTGAGGAAGATATTGTCCGACTTACAGAAATTCGGATCAAAAGGATTTCTAAGTTCGACTTGGAAAAGGCCCAACAATTTATTGAAGGTCTGGAAGAGAAAATCGCACAGGTAAAACATCACCTTGAGCATTTGATTGAATACGCCATAGATTATTTCAAAAGTCTAAAGGAAAAATACGGAAAAGGTAGGGAGCGTAAATCAGAAATAAGAGTTTTTGATGATATTGAAGCTACCAAGGTAGTTATTCGTAATACAAAACTCTATGTAAACAAAGAAGAGGGTTTTGTAGGGACTTCTCTAAAAAGGGACGAATATGTGACCGATTGCAGTGATATAGATGATATCATTTGTTTTACGAAGGATGGTAAGATGATGATCACCAAGGTGGACGCCAAGACCTTTATCGGTAAAAATATTATTCATGTAGCGGTTTTTAAGAAAAAGGATAAGCGCACTATTTATAATATGATATATAAGGACGGGAAAGGTGGCCCTAGTTATATAAAACGTTTTAATGTGACCAGCATCACCAGGGACAAGATTTATGACCTCACCAACGGCAAGGCTAATTCAGAATTATTATACTTCTCCGCCAATCCCAATGGGGAGGCCGAAGTGGTTACCGTATTGTTAAGGCAGGCTGGCAGTATAAAAAAAGTAAAATGGGATATCGATTTTGCCGATGTGCTTATCAAAGGCAGGGCTTCTAAAGGAAATGTTGTCACAAAATATCCTGTGAAACGAGTTGAATTAAAAGAAAAGGGTGTGTCTACCTTAAAACCAAGGAAAATCTGGTTCGATGACGTGGTCAGAAGGCTCAATGTAGATGGAAGGGGAGACCTGTTAGGGGAATTCAGGGGAGATGATATGCTTCTTGTTGTGACCCAAAAAGGAATCGCCAAAACATTGATACCTGATCTCTCCACGCATTTTGATGAGGACATGATTTTATTGGAAAAATGGAATCCGGAAAAGCCATTATCCGCTGTCTATTATGAAGGGGAAAAGGAGAAGTATTATATTAAACGATTTGTCATAGAAAGTGAGGGCAAGGAGGAATTGTTCATTTCTGAACACCCTAAGTCGGTCTTAGAACTCGTTTCCACGGACTGGAGACCTGTTGTAGAAGTAGAATTCACTAAGCCTAGAGGCAAGGATGCAAAACCCAACCAAAAAATTGATTTGGAGGACTTCATAGCTGTTAAGGGAATAAAAGCTTTAGGTAATGTGTTAACGTCGGAAAAGGTGAAGAGTGTAAACGCATTGGAGCCATTACCATTTGAAGAGCCAGAGGAGCAAAAGCCAGAGGATATGGAAGTTGTTGATGAAGAGCCCTTAGATAGTTCAAGTGAAGCTACTTCAAACTCCACTAAGGCAAAGGGGTCCAAACCAGAAGATGAGGGCCAGACTCTGTTATTTTAATCAATGCCATGAAAGATTTTTTTAAAGAATTTAAGAATTTTGCGATCAAAGGCAATATGATCGATATGGCGGTTGGTATCATCATAGGAACCGCCTTCAACAAGGTGGTCGATGCCATAGTAAAAAAGGTGATCATGCCTCCTTTGAACTTATTGACCGATGGCGTAAATTATTCCGATAGAAAGTTAATCCTTAGGGAAAAGCAAGATAATATAGAAGAAGTCGCAATAGCTTACGGCGAACTGATCGAAGTCTTTGTTGACTTTATTATAGTGGCCTTCACCATATTTGTGGTCATCAAGTTTATCAATCGCTTTAAATCCAAATCGGAAGATCCTAAAAATCAAGAAGTGGCCACCCCAAAAAATTTAGAATTACTGGCCAATCTGGAGGAATTAATGAAGGAGCAAAATAATTTATTGAGAAGTATAAAAGAAAAATAGAAGCTTGTATTAATTTGATATGTTGATGTTAAAGTATTAAAGAGTAGCGTGAGTTTATTGTTATATTTACAAAAAATGTAGTTTTTATGGATTTTACCAATCCGTTAGTATACGGAGTCCCCTGTTTTATTGCCTTTATCTTATTGGAATTAACTTACAGCAAAACCCACGGAGATGATGACCTTTACGAGTGGAAAGATTTTGCCGCCAGTGGCTTTATGGGCATTGGTTCTGCTATTATTGCCCCTTTAATTAAAGTAATATCTGCCATTGTAATCTTTGAATTTACCTATGGGCTTTTTAATCCTGTAGATGTTTCTGGAGTACGAACAAACATCCTGGGGTATGAATCATTTGGGTATGCTTGGTATATTTGGCTTCTTTGTCAATTAGCAGATGATTTCACCTATTATTGGTTTCATAGGGCAAACCATGAAATACGTATTCTATGGGCTGCTCATATTGTACACCATTCTTCAGATAATTTTAATTTGGGTACTGCCGTAAGAAACGGCTGGTTCACCATCTTGTACAAACCCTTATTTTATATGTGGATGCCTGCCCTGGGCTTCCCTCCAGAAATGGTCGTGGTCTGTTTGGGTATTGAGGCATTGTGGCAATTTCAGCTTCATTCGGTCTATATCCCAAAAATGGGATTTTTAGAGAAGATCTTTAACACCCATACCATGCACCAAGTGCACCATGCACAAAATGTAGAATATTTGGACAAAAACCATGGAGGCTTTCTAAATATATTTGATAAAATATTTGGTACTTGGAAAGAACTGGATGATGATGTAGATGTTAAATACGGGGTGATTCACGCGCCAGATTCCCACAATCCAATTGTGATCCTTACTCATGAGTTTAAGGACATCTATAAAGACGTAAAGAAATCTAAGAAGCTCTCACATGCGCTGATGTATATCTTTGGCCCTCCAGGTTGGAGTCACGATGGCAGCACGTTAACTGTAAAGCAACAACAGCGACTTTTTAAGGAGCATAAGGATGTTAATCCAGAATTGGCTTATAGTAGGCCAAATTAGGTTACAAAGCGTTAATCATAATAAAAAGCCCCTGGATCTCCAAGGGCTTTTTTATGTTTTGGGGTGTCCCGTCCTGAAATGAGTTGACATAAATTCAACTTAGTTGTGAAATATTCAGAATCCTCGTATGAATTTGCGGATAACAAGGTGAGGATGGCTGAGTTCACCAGAGTCAAATAAAAATTAAAAACAGTTTAATTTATTTTGGTTGCTGTTCCCCTCGATTTCTTTTTGTTTCCAACAATATTGTATTCAAAGGTATAGGTGTCATCCGTAGTAGAGAGGATCTTCATATGGACCGATTTCTCCTCTGCCATGTTTTTTGGATTGAGCTTTTTCACAATGTACTCACAGTCGTTGATCCATCTCACAGAAGAAGTGTCGCTCTTTCCTTGGAAATAGTCTATTTCAATGTCGTTTTTACGAATGAAGGTCGTTGTCAATTCTTCACCGTTCACCAGAGAAGTAAAGCTGAATTCCCCTTCTTTAAACTGGGTGCAATTGCGCTCTGGCTGGTAACATGACACGAGTAAGATAACAGAAAAGAGAATGTAAAATGAATTTTTAACCATACCACAAAGAAAAGAAAATTGCGGCTATCTACCATTTAAACTTTTTACAACTTTTAAAACAAACCCTTTAAAAAAGGAGTGCTATTCTTTAGTTCCGAAGTACGATGAAAAACTTCCATCCGAATAAAAAATGACAATTCGTTCTACCGTTTTATTCAAAGCGCTCTTATTGTTTTCCAACCTAGGGGCTGGAGGTAGGGAGGTCTCTTTTACTTTTGGTTTTTCCGGGGTAGGGAATTGGGTAACTTGCTCCTCCTTTTTATTTGAAGGAAAATTACCTTCTCCCTGAAGCAACCAATAAAGATTTACTTCTGGAAAGGCATGTACAATTTTTAATACAAATTCCAAGCTCGGTTTATTTCTGCCGGTAAGCAAGTGTGAAATACTGGAACGCTGAACCCCAATTTTATCAGCCATGGCAGAGGCCGAAAGATCATAATACTGGATCACCAGTTCAAGTCTTTTTAAAAATGCATCTTGGTTTAACATTGTAACATATTTAACACAAAAGTAATCATTTTCCATTCAACTCCAAGCCATTAGATTCCTAAATTCACTAAATTATATTGTATTATCACTTTAATATAAAGCTTGTAAATTATTGAAAATATGCATTATAGTTGCATACTATACGTGTTGCCTATTTGTTGAGTTTTGGCTGTTTACAAAAACACAACATTAATAAATTATTGGACAAAAACACGTATACAATTGTATATTTTCATTGTTTACAATTGTAATTATATTTGATGTTAGTTTTGTAAACAATAAATGACAGAATTACATGCAACCATTTAATTTGGATTATTCAACGATAAAGGAAAAGACGGTTACGGGTAGATATGTGACCAATGCAGAGGTGGATAAACTTCTAAACCTACATTCCAAAGAATTTAAAATCGAGGAAATAGGTTTTTCTGTACTTCAGAAAAAAATTAAAATGGTCACGATCGGTACAGGTCCTAAAAGAATATTGATGTGGTCCCAGATGCATGGAAATGAATCCACCACCACCAAGGCTATTTTAGATCTATTGAACTATCTGAAGGAACCAACAGATCTTGCAAAAACCATTCTCAAGGAATGTACCTTGAAAATTATCCCCATACTAAATCCTGATGGGGCAGCAGCATATACACGTATAAATGCCAATGAGGTCGATTTGAATAGGGATGCCCATGATCGGTCACAACCAGAAAGCAGGGTGCTAAGAACCGTTTATGATGCTTTTGAGCCCGACTTCTGCTTTAACCTACATGATCAAAGAACCATCTTTAATGTAGGTAAGGATCAAAAGCCAGCAACCATTTCATTTTTGTCCCCCGCCCATGATCAGGAAAGGACTATTTCTAAAACGAGGGGAATAAGCATGCAGTTGATCGTAGCCATGAACAGTTTAGTTCAAAATTTGATTCCAGGACAAGTCGGCCGCTATGATGATAGCTTTAACCATAATTGTGTGGGAGATGCATTTCAAATGTTGGGCACACCCACCATACTTTTCGAGGCAGGGCATTTTGAGGATGATTATGAAAGGGAACATACCAGAATGTACATTTTTTATGCCATGTTAAAAGGGGTAGAGACCATTGCAAAATCGGAGATAGAACAATATCCCCAGCATATGTACTTGGAGATTCCAGAAAACAGCAAATTATTTTATGACATATTAATCAAAAATGCGGACCAAGTAGTGCCGGACTTACCGAAAAATTCTGATTTAGGAATCCTTTATAAGGAGGTTTTGGAATCCAACACCATAAAATTCATGCCGTTTGTTGACCAGAGGGGTGATCTTGATGACTATTTTGGCCATAAAACATATAATTGTCTGGACGAAAATGATGCGAAAATCGTAAAATCCAATAAAAATCTATTGAATTGTATAAGATAAAAATTGAATGAAATCGTTTGAAATATACAAATCGTTATGATTTTCATAAAAAAATAGATTATTTATTACATTTAATTCCTTTATTTTCTATTTTTGCTCAAAATATTTACACCAATGAGTAAAGTTAAATTAGACGAAATAGATCACCAGATTCTGGACATGCTTATAGACAATACCAGAACTCCATTCACAGATATAGCAAAAAAATTATTGATCTCAGCAGGTACTGTACATGTTAGGGTGAAGAAAATGGAAGAAGCAGGAATAATCAAGGGTTCATCATTGACCTTGGATTATGTTAAATTGGGGTATGCCTTTATTGCCTATGTAGGTATATTCCTGGAAAAAACACATCAAACAAAATTTGTATTGGAACGTTTGAGTCAAATTCCTTTTGTAACTGTAGCACACATTACCACAGGGAAATTTAATATTTTCTGTAAAATCAGGGCTAAGGACACGAACCATGCGAAAAATATCATTTTCAAAATAGATGATATTGATGGTATTAGCAGAACTGAAACTATGATTTCATTGGAAGAGAGCATTAATGATAAGAAACGTTTGATGCACACTATTTTCAACGAGCTATAACGAATTTTAAATCTTATTAATCATCCCAATCATTACCTTTGATTGGGATTTTTTATTTTTATATAATGA
>JBFIGS010000057.1:0-11974 GCA_041602195.1 Sediminicola sp.
ATGGTGCAAAGTGGAATGCTTATTCCTGTTCACGAGCGTAGTACCGTATGTCTGTTCGATAAAATATTGACAGATATCGGGGATAATCAATCTATTGAAAACCATCTGAGCACCTATAGCTACCGCCTAAAAAACATGAACAGCTTCTTGCGAAAATGCAATGAGAGCACCCTCTTTTTAATTGATGAGTTTGGGACAGGGAGCGATCCGGAACTCGGTGGGGCTCTTGCGGAAACCTTTTTGGAGGTGTTTTACGAACGCGGGGCCTATGGGGTAATTACCACGCATTATTCCAACCTTAAAATGTTGGCCAACGAACTCCCGGAAATGACCAATGCCAACATGTTATTCAATTCCAGTACCCTGGAGCCCACCTACCAATTGGTTTTGGGACAGGCAGGAAGCTCTTTTACTTTTGAGGTGGCACAAAAAAATGGGATTCCCTATAGTCTAATCAACAAGGCAAAGAAAAAAATAGAACGAGGAAAAGTTCGTTTTGATGCCACCATAGCCAAGCTCCAAAAAGAAAGGAGCAAAATGGAAAAAACGGGCTCACAATTAAAGGAAGAAGAATCCAAAGCCAGGGAAGAAGCCAAGCGTTTGGAAGACCTCAATTCCAAAATAAAATCCAAGTTGGAAAATTACCAAGAGCTCTATGATCATAACCAACGCATGATCTATTTGGGGAACAAACTCAATGACGCAGCAGGGAAATATTTCCAAGACAAGAAGAAAAGGCCCTTGGTCTCTGAATTGTTGCGCATCGTAGAAACCGAAAATAGCAAACGCAAGAAGAAAAGTGTAAAAGAGGTTAAAATAGAAAAACAGAAGAAGGTAGAAGTAGCCCAGGAATTGGAGCAGAAAATAGTCAAGGTCAGGGAGGACAAAAAGAAAGAGAAGAAAAAGGCTATTGTCCAAGAAAAAAACAAACCAAGACCCATCTTCAAAATTGGAGACAGGGTACGCTTACAGGATGGCAAGGCAGTTGGAAGTATCGATAGCCTTGAAAAAAACAAGGCAGTGGTCAATTATGGTGTTTTTACTACCAACGTAAGTGTAGAGCAATTGGAACTGGTTCAAGCCAAAAAGTAACCTATGGAAGAAAATAAAAAAATTATACTTTTTGACGGGGTTTGTAACCTCTGCAATGGTGCTATACAATTTATCATAAAGCGCGATAAAAAAGACAACTTTAGATATGCTCCCCTCCAGAGCGCCATTGGGAGAAAATTTCTTCAAGAGCGCAATATTGATACCTCAGAAATAGACAGCATCATATTAATAGAGCCTGGGGTAGCGTATTATACCAAAGCATCCGCCGCCTTAAAGATTGGCCAAAATTTTGGCGGTGCATGGTCATTAGTCCAGGTTTTTGAATGGATCCCTGAGTCGATTTCCAATTTTTTCTATGATATTATTGCCAAAAACAGATACAAGTGGTTCGGCAAAAAAGAGGCATGTATGATCCCTACGCCAGAGCTTAAAGCGAAATTTTTGGAGTAATGCGCTTACGAAGGCAATGATCAGTTCTTATTTTAAATTGTTCAGGATAAAATCCAGCGTCGTATTCGCATTCTTGTTTTCAGCAAAGGCCACGTTTTTATGGGTGATATTTTGTACAAGGCCTTGATTGAACAAGTGCTGTATCCCTTGTTCGTATTCCATATTTACCTTACCGCATAATAAGTTATCCATGGACACTCCTTTTTTATAGCGCTTATATATTTTACGCAAGCCACTCAAATACAAGCGATCCTTGGTAAAGCCACCTCCCCTATGTGCCCTCATGGTAATGGTAAAGGCGTCGTTCCTATTCAATTTGTATTGATTGTGAATCATATCAAAGGTATCCGAAAAACTGGAACCCTTTATTAAACTATCAGACGCTAAAACCCTGTAAGAAAGCTCTTTAAGTCTTTTTAAGGTCAAGGCACCACTCATATATTCGCTAAAGACGGCAAGTCCTTCCTGTGTTTCCACATTTTTGGGAAAGCCATTGGAAAAAATCTTGAGGGGCTGATCCATTCCATTAAAGGTCGTTACCAAATGCACCCCGATCTCATGGTTGGCCAGGGTCAATAGTTTGTTCTTGGAAAATTTGGCGTTTTTTTTGATGACCAAAGATTGGGTACTGTTGCTCACCATGGCATCGGCCGCAAGACTGGTAGACAGTCTGATGTTCAAAGGAAAATGATATTGTTGAACAAACTCCTCAAAATATGCTTTGGCTTCTTCGGCCGAATACACTTTTTCCATTTCACTGGATACGGGCTCATCTTCAAAATGCAGGATAAATCTGGCATTCTGAACGTCCTTTTCGGTAGGGGTCCCAAATACCCTTAAGGAATTATAATAGAACTTCTTACCTTCTCCAATGGTCTCAATGCACTGTATCATATTGGAGTAGTAATAGATTATTTCCTGGTACATCTTCCTAATCCCATCATCTTCTATGCGCTCCAAACGTTGGGAATAGAACAAGCGATGAAGCTTATAAGGATCAAATTTGATCTTTGGATACTTAAAAATAGGATCTTCGGTATATTTAGAGGCAAAAAAACGCTGTTTCTCCTTTTCAATATTCAAAGGGTTAAGATAACTGAGAAGTTCAATTTTTTTTACCAAACGGTCCAAATTGATATCAATCTCAAATAAATCGGCATACACATTTTCAATATCCACCAAGGTACTATTCTTCATAAGCTATAATTATATCAACATATTTGGTCGCAATTTAGTCATTTGAGACAAATGGACGATTCTTACATCCTTTTCGCTTTCGAATAATCTATTTTACCTACAGATTTAGCGACAATTAAACTCACCATTGCGTCCCCAGTAACATTGATTACGGTTCTGCACATATCCAAAGGACGATCCACTGCAAAAATAAGAGCCAACCCAATGGCCAATTTATTGGCAGGAAAACCTATGGATTCCAATACGATAACCAACATCACCATTCCAGCTCCCGGTACGGCAGCAGATCCAATGGAAGCCAATAAGGCCGTTAGCACGATCATCAGTTGATCCGTAAGCTCCAAATGAAACCCGAGAGCCTGTGAAATAAATACCGCGGCAACCCCTTGATAAAGGCTCGTACCGTCCATGTTCACTGTTGCCCCTACGGGAAGGACAAAACTGGACACTTCCTTATCCACCCCAATTTCATCTTCCACTATTTTCATGTTCACCGGCAATACCGCGGCACTGCTACTAGTAGAAAATGCCAAGAGTTGGGCCGGACTCATTTTTTTTAGGAACCAAAATGGGTTGATCCTTGTAGTTACAAAGATGACCGTGCAATAAAAGACAATCATAAGAATGAGCCCCAAAACCACTACGCCAGAATATTTTAATAAGGCATACAAAAGATCTGGGTCCCCAGAGCTGACCACGACATAAGCCAGTAAGGCAAAAACCGCTACCGGTGCCGATATCATTATTAAATCCACCATTTTTAAAACGGCATCATTTAGGGAATCAAAAAGATTTTTTAAGGGTTTGGCTTTTTCTTCCCCAATCAGCAGCATCGAAATGCCCAAAAACACCGTGAAGAATATCACTTGCAGCATGAGTTTATTATTACTCATGGCGGTAAAAATGTTATCGGGAACCATATCCACCAAAAATTGCAAAGGACCAGAATCTTTCTGCAAGGAGGCCTCTTCTAATTTTGCCTGAAGCCCCGTATTGTTTGAATAGGTAGATGTTAGCCTTTCTATGGTATCATTGGAAATGCCATTTCCAGGTTTAAAAATATTTACCAAGAACAATCCTATGGTAATGGCAATAACAGTGGTCATTATAAAGATGATCATGGTCCGTAGGCCAATGTTCCTAAATTTGGATATGTCCTTTAAATCCGAGATCCCTTTTACGAGGGATGCCAAAATTAATGGAATGGCAATGAGCTTCAACAGATTAATAAATATCACCCCTAATGGGTTAATCCAGTCTTCAACAAATTCCTTTCCCCCAGATACTTGGATCATTAAATACCCAAACAACAACCCCAGCAACATCCCAATAAGGATTTGCCAATGCAAAGCAATCTTTTTCATAATTTCAAATAAGAACGCACTAATGTATTAGAACTATCAATTGAAATTACAAAGGGATATAAAAATATTTTAGGGCCTAAAAAGGCCCTAAAACGATGAGTTTGAGTAGTAGAATGAAGTCTAAATTACTTTCTTTCCTTTATAATGGTCGTCCCAATCTTTTACCTTGGGCTCGCCCAATTTACCAACAGACTTGGCAACCACCATGGAAACGGTAGCATCACCTGTTACGTTTACTACGGTCCTGCACATATCCAAGGGACGGTCTACAGCGAAAATAAGGGCCAGACCAGCTTCAGGAATTCCTGCTTGGGCAAGAGCTATTACCAACATTACCATCCCCGCTCCTGGTACCGCAGCACTCCCAATAGAGGCCAACGTTGCAGTAACGATGATACCCAATTGTGTAGACAAACTAAGATCCATACCAAATGCCTGGGCAATAAAAACAGCTGCTACGGCTTGGTATAAACTCGTACCATCCATATTTATTGTGGCCCCAATGGGCAATACAAAACTGGTGACCTCTTCCTCAACTCCCAAATGTTCCTCTACACGTTCCATAGTCACTGGAAGGGTTGCTGCACTGGAGCTGGTTGAAAATGCCAATAGTTGGGCCGGGGAGATCCCCTTTAAAAAGTATGCCGGAGTTTTTTTCGTGACTATCCAAACAATAAATAGATAGACACATATCATCAAGGTCAGGCCGAGGACCACAGACAAGGCGTACCAACCAAGTGCCTTAAATAGGTCTAAACTGGGAGACTCTACCACCAAGGCAGCCAATAAGGCAAATACCCCAAACGGTGCGGCTAGCATAATTAAATCGATCAACTTGAGAATCACTTCATTGAACCCATCAAAAAATTTCTTAACAGGGGATGCTTGCTCTTCCGGGATCAAAATAAGTCCCACCCCAAAGAGGATAGCAAAGAATATTACTTGGAGCATATTACCATTGTCACTGGCAGCTTGAAAGATGTTTTCGGGCACCAAATCCTCTAGAGCCCTTAAAGGACCGGCATCTCTTTGTTTGGCCGCCTCTGCTATTTTCGTATCTGCATCTCCCTTGTAGTTTTCAACCAGTTCATTTCTGGTTTCTTGTGAGATGGAGGCTCCTGGCTTAATTAGATTGACCACCCCTAATCCAATAGAAACTGCTATAACCGTAGTTAGGACATAGATCCCTATGGTCCTGCCCCCCATTTTTGATAATTTGGAAATATCCTTTAAATCGGAAACCCCTTTGATCAGGGATCCAAGGATTAACGGAACTGCAATTAATTTTAAGGAGTTGATAAATATATTCCCGAAAGGTTTTATCCAATCCGATACAAATTTAGGCCCCCATTCCAATTGAACCATTAGGTAGGCAAAAATAACACCTAAAAACATTCCAATAAGAATTCGCCAATGCAATTCCAGCTTCCTCATATATTTTAAATTTTGAGGGAGTAAGATACTATTTTGTTAGTAAAAGCCGAAAAAAAGGAAAATTATAATTTGATTGTCCTGTTCAATAAGGTGTAATCTGCCAGGACCAGGGCGGTCATAGCTTCCACAATGGGAACGGCCCTTGGCACAACACATGGGTCGTGACGTCCTTTACCTTGGGTCTTTACCATGTTGCCTTCCTTATCTATAGTCTCGTAACCTTGGATGACGGTTGCCACTGGCTTAAAAGCAATATTGAAATAAATATCCATCCCATTGCTTATACCTCCCTGAATCCCTCCACTATGATTGGTTTTGGTAGTTCCATCCTGGTTGAACTGGTCGTTATGGGCGCTCCCTTTCATTTTTACGCCTTCAAAACCACTCCCGTATTCAAATCCCTTTACGGCATTGATAGAGAGCATCGCCTTGCCCAATTCTGCATGTAACTTATCAAAGGCAGGTTCCCCCAAGCCAATAGGCACATTCTGTACCACACAGGTAATAATTCCTCCAACCGTGTCCCCTTCCTTTCTGATCTCCTTAATGTAGTTTTCCATTTTCAAGGCCATTTCGGGATCTGGACATCGTACGTCATTGGACTCGATCAATGAGAAGTCTAAATCCTTATAATCAGTGTTCAGGGCTAAATTCCCAACCTGGGATACGTAAGCGTTTATTTTGATGTCTTTTAGAAATTGCTTCGCAATGGCTCCCGCCACTACCCTACTAGCTGTTTCCCTTGCAGAGCTTCTTCCCCCGCCTCTATAATCCCTAAATCCGTACTTTTGGTCGTAGACATAATCGGCATGGGATGGCCTGTATGAATCCTTGATGTGGGAATAGTCATGGGATTTTTGATTGGTATTGTGTATGGCAAAACCTATGGGTGTTCCTGTTGTCTTTCCTTCGAAAATCCCCGAATAGAACTCAACGGAATCAGGTTCCTTGCGTTGGGTAACTATAGCCGACTGTCCAGGTTTACGTCTGTCCAGTTCGATCTGGATGGCCTCGAGGTCCAATTGGATACCTGCCGGACATCCATCCAATACGCCACCAATGGCAACACCATGTGATTCACCAAAAGTCATTACTTTAAAAAGGGTTCCGAATGTATTGCCTGCCATGTAGCTATCTTTCGTTCAAAGGTAAATCTTAAATCAGAGATACAAAAATCAAGTCCATGCATATTACCATGCACTTACCAAATAAAACAAATTAAATTAAAATGAAGCCTTTGCTTAACAAGTGCTACAAGTCAACCCTTTAGTTTGCCAATGCCCCTTTTAATATGGTTATGGGGTGTAAAGCTGTCCTCTTGGTGCCATCATGTATTTGGTGCCTGCAACTGGTGCCATTGGCAGCAATGATAACATCCTCGGCAGATTTCCGAACCGCTGGAAAGAGTTTCAACTCCCCAATTTGCATACTTATCTCATAGTGCTCCTCCTCATAACCAAAGGACCCGGCCATCCCGCAACAGCCAGAACTGATGATGGAAACCGTATAATTTTCAGGCAGGTTTAATATATCAAAGGTTACCTTTTGATTGGACAATGCCTTTTGATGGCAATGGTTGTGAATTTTCACCGTCCTTGGCTCCTTGGTAAATTGGTCCGAGGTCAGTTTCCCCTTCTCTATTTCACTGGCCAGAAATTCCTCAATAAGGTAGGAATTGGCCCCAATGGCATCCACTATTTTGGCATCGGCACCAAACCGCTTGTATTCATCCCTAAAAGTAAGAATGGCGGAAGGCTCCAAACCTATCACGGGAACAGCCCGATCCGCATAGACCTTTAATTTTTCGATATTGGTCAATGCCAATTTTTTTGCCTCTTTTAAAAATCCTTTTGATATATACGTACGACCACTTTCCCCGAAAAACAACTCTACATCATACCCCAATAAAACAAGAACTTCAATGGCATCCTTACCCAATTCTGTATCCAGGTAATTTGTAAATTCATCGATATAAAGAACAACTCTTCTTTTTGAAACAGTAGTCTCTTTTTTAAGTTTTTGAAGGTGTTTATTGAAATCAACACTTGAAACTTTTGGAAGGCTTCTTGCTTGTGCCACCCCAGCAGTTTTCTTAACTAAAGAACTCAACACCTTAGATCCATATACCGCATTGGTCAAGCCGGCCATCTTACTTCCCAATTTGTTCAATCGGGTATTGTGGGCAAACAATTTACCCCGTAATGGATACCCGTTTGCTTCTTGGTATTGGTATAAAAATTCTGTTTTTAAGGTCGCAATATCTACATTACTTGGACATTCACTGGAGCACGCCTTGCAACTGAGACATAGGTCGAAAACATCTTTGAGCTCCTTGCTGTCAAATCTATTGCTGGCATTCGGATTGGTCAAAAACTCACGTAATGCATTAGCGCGACCCCTCGTCGTATCTTTTTCGTTTTTTGTGGCGTGGTAACTGGGGCACATGGCTCCCGCCACTTTATGTGTCTTTCTGCAATCGCCACTCCCATTACATTTTTCTGCGGCCTTAAGTATGCCCTCGCTATCAGAAAAATCCAGCAACGTTTTAATCTCAGGCTCTTCCCTATCTATTTCATAGCGCAAGGACTCGTCCATAGGATAGGCATCCACAATTTTTCCGGGATTGAATATTCCTTTTGGATCAAAGTAGGATTTTACCCTTTTTAACAATTGGTAGTTGTTTTCACCTATCATTAAAGGAATAAATTCTGCCCTTACGATACCATCTCCATGTTCTCCACTAAAGGAGCCTTTGTATTTTTTCGTCAGTTTGGCCACATCTGTGGTGATTGCCCTGAATAAGGCGACGTCCTCGGACTTTTTTAGGTTCAAAATGGGTCTCAAATGCAATTCCCCGGCCCCTGCATGGGCATAATACACCGCATCCTGTTTGTAAGCTTTCATGATTTGGGAAAACTCCCCAATAAAATCCTTAAGGTCCTCCAAAGCAACTGCAGTATCTTCAATACAGGCAACTGCCTTACGATCTCCTACCATGTTGCCCAAAAGCCCCAAGCCGGCTTTCCTTAATTCGGCCGCCTTATTGGTATTGGCTCCTCTGAGGATCGCATTGGAATAACTCAAGCCCGATAATTCTACCGTAGCCAACAACTCAGCGATCTGTGCGTCCAAATCTTCTTCAGTATCAGATCGTAATTCCAGCATCAATACTGCCGCTGGATCCCCTTCAATAAAAAACCTATTGGCCAATTGGGCCCGGTTGTTCTTAGTACAGTCGAGAATCACCTTATCCATCATCTCACAGGAATGAAGGTTGTGCTCCATAACAGGAACCACATCCTTCAAACTATCAGCCAAGGTGTTATAATGGGTGACCACCATAGCGGATAATTTTGGGGGCAAGACATCCAATTCCAAGGTAATTTCAGTAGTAAATGCCAACGTACCTTCACTCCCACTTAATAGCTTACAAAGGTTGATATCTTGTTTGGCATCGGTAAAGACATTGCTTTTTAAAATTTCGTCTACGGCATACCCTGTATTCCTTCTATGGATGGAAGGTTTAGGGAATTCTTCGAATATTTCATTTTGTGTGTCGCTATCACTAAGCTCCTTATATAGGTTACTATAAATAGATCCTTCCAGGCTATCCAAGGTCGTTTTATACCTAAAATCTTCATTGGAAATGGCTTTAAACTCCACATCAGTTCCATCGGCCAAAATAGTTTTCATAGAAACTATCTTATCTCTGGTAACTCCTTGTTGTATAGATGTGGTCCCGGAAGAGTTATTTCCTACCATCCCGCCTATCATACACCTATTGGAAGTAGAGGTGTTTGGACCGAAGAACAAGCCGTAGGGCGCTAAGAAAAGGTTCAATTCGTCCCTAATGACCCCTGGCTCAACAGTCACCTGCCTTTTAGCTTCATCTAAATGGAGAATATTTGTAAAATTTCTGGATACATCTACCACAATGCCGTCACCCACACATTGCCCCGCCAAAGAGGTTCCCGCGGTTCTTGGAATGATTCCGATACTATGCTCATCGGCAAAATGTATAATCTTTCTAATGTCCTCATAAGTCTTAGGAAATACAACTGCCAATGGCATTTTACGGTAGACGGAAGCATCCGTGGAATACAGCGCAGTAGTTAGGGAATCCCATTGAAGGTCCCCCTCTAAATTGCTTTTCAGGTTTAGGAGTACATTAATATCCACTTGGGTCAATTTTAGGTGCTAAATTAAGTTTTTATTAACTTTAGGCCATTAATATTCAGCTATTTTTGCCCCCTAAATAAACTTAAAACAAAACTTATGAAAATATTTAAAATTTTAACGCTTATCCTATGTTTTACAGGATTTTCTTTGAGCGCACAGTCGATTTCGGAAAATGCACTTGGACTTCGTTTGGGTGATAGTGATGGTTTTGGTGCGGAAATATCCTACCAAACAGCATTAACTTCTAGTACGAGATTGGAATTTGATCTTGGATGGAGAGACAGCAGAAACTATGATGCCTTTAAATTGGCAGTGGTTCACCAATGGGTTAGGCCAATTGAGGGTGATTTCAACTGGTACTACGGTGTAGGTGGCGGTTTAGGTAGTGTGGACTTCGTAGACAGAGATTTCGATGGTGGTCTTTTTGTATTTGCGGCAGGAAATATAGGTATCGAATATGACTTTAACATTCCTTTGCTACTTTCATTGGATTTTAGACCTGAAATTGGCGTTGCAGGTTATGATGACTTTTCCGACAACTTCGATTTTGATATTGCTCTTGGTATACGTTACCAGTTTTAGTACCCAATAAAAAATAGTCTACAAGCCCCTAACGTTTATGTAATGTTAAGGGCTTTTTTTATACACGATAATATAATTACCTTTGACCGTCTAAAAGAAAAATGATGAATAAAATAATAGTATCCCTATGCGCTCTAACAGCCGTGGTTGCTTGCAGTACTAATCCAGAAGGTTTTAATCTTGACGGAACTGTGAATGGGGAATTGGAAAACGGCACCAAGGTATACCTTAAAATGGCAAATGCCGAAAATCAACTTGTTGATGTGGATACCACCACTATTGAAAATGGAAAATTTAAATTCTCAGGACCGGCCGAACTACCAGAAATACATTATGTCTTTATTGACCAGTTGAGAGGGAATATACCTTTTATTGTTGAAAAAGGGGAGATAGAACTTACTGTTCAAAAAGATAGTTTGAACAATGCAAAAATAACTGGAACTCCGCAAAACGAGTTTTTCAGTGATTTTATTAAAGGGTCTAAAGAATTGTCGAGCAGGGCTATGTCCATTAATGAGGATATGAGAAAAGCCAGTGCCAGTAACGATGAGGGTACCATGGTCTCCCTTAGGGATGAATACTTTGAACTTCAGGAAGAGGCGAAAAATTTTGAATTGAATTATGTAAAGAAAAATCCTAACTCTCTGATCTCAGTTTTGATCATCGATAAAGTATTGAATACAAAATCCATGACGGAGGAAGAGGTTAAAGCATTGTACGATGGTCTCTCACCTGAAATGAAAAAGACCAAACCAGGGAAGAGCATAGAGGAAAAATTGAACAATAGTAAAAGCACCTCCATTGGCAGCAAAGCACCAAATTTTTCCGCTCCTACTCCAAATGGGGATTTGTTGGCCTTGAACGACGTTAAAGGGAAGGTCACAATTGTTGACTTTTGGGCCGCTTGGTGCAAGCCATGTAGGGCAGAAAATCCTAATGTGGTAAATGTTTACAACAAATACCATGACAAGGGCTTGAACATTCTAGGGGTTTCCTTGGACAGAAGAGCCGAGGATTGGAAAAAAGCCATTGCAGATGACAACCTTACTTGGAACCATGTTTCCAACGTTCAATACTTTGATGAAATTGCCAAATTATATAATGTAGATGCAATTCCAGCAACCTTTATTTTGGACGAAAACGGAGTAATCGTAGCCAAAAATCTTAGAGGGCCAGCATTGGAGCAAAAGATTGCTGAAATGTTGCAGTAGACATTCGGTTAGTAAGATTAAATAAGCCCAAAACGGATTCGTCTTGGGCTTTTTTAATTGCTATTATGTTCCTTAGGAAATGTTTCTCAGATCTACAAATTCTTCATTTACTTGAGCTCCGTCTTCTAGGATCAAGTCACCATGAAAGGTCAAGTTAGCATGTGCCCTAAAGAGCTATTCATTTCTTTACAAGCTAGATAAGCAGTATTTTGAAAATCACTAATGGCAAAAATCCAATCTTAAGAACAAAAATTGTTCTATCCTCCTTAAACCGTCTTTAACAATGGAAGTATATGCTAGCTAATACGCGCTTTTTTAAATTTTTCCCATCTTTTCCAAACCGAAAAGAATAACGATGGGAACGGCCATAAGCATGACCATCAGGGTCTCAGACACCAAAAGACTGGGCATAAACACCAAGGTTATCACATATCCACCAATAGCTCCACCAAAATGGGCGGTATGTCCTATGTTGCCCAATCTATTTTTCATCCCATAAATGGA
>JBFIGS010000058.1:0-11881 GCA_041602195.1 Sediminicola sp.
ATTGGAAAAGCACCTTAAGGAAGTCTATAGTGAGCAATACTGCTCGGATTTGGCAAAATATCCGGAGATAAGTCAAAAACTTATCGAAAAGTATTCCTAAATTTGCAGCTCAGAAAAACAGCCTCATAGTTCAACGGATAGAATAAGAGTTTCCTAAACTTTAGATCCAAGTTCGATTCTTGGTGAGGCTACAACAAAAAACCCCTTTTAGATCAACGGATTTGGAAGGGGTTCCTATTTAGGTTTAAGATACCTCAATCTGTTGCTCTATTTTTTTAAAGGACGATTTGGGAGCTTCACAAACAGAACAGACATATGACTTCGGTAACTCTTCGAATGTCGTCCCAGATACAATACTGGCTTTAAGGTCTCCATAGGTGTCATCATAGATGGTCATACAAGAGGCACATTGATATACTTCCTTGATAGCTTTGATTTTTTCCTTTTTAGATGATTTTGTAATGGAATCAGTTGTACCCAATTGACTGAAGTATTTTTTGCTTAATTCCATCAAAAGGCCTGGAAGTTCAATTTTGTCAACATCCTGTGCATAGGCTTGATATATTTGGGTATTTGGGTCGAAATTCTTAAAATGCAGCACATTATAGGTGGGTCTAAAATCAAATTCTTTCACAATGGTTGGTTGGGTGTTCTTTTCAATGATGACCGATGAGAAATGGGACCTTTTCCCTGGATCATTGCTAATGCCAAAGGTAAGACCGTAGGTACTTATGTCATTTTGATCAAAACTCAATACCAAGAATTTTTTAAGTTCTAAGGCTTCCTTGTCATCTACAGGTAGATGCCAGTTCATCTCCAATTGGGAATGCCGCACATTGATCCCTTTTTGACCCAAAAAGCGTTCCAATTCAGGCCTGCTACTACTTTTAATACCTTTTACAATAAACGATTTCCAAGGCGTTATGCAAATTTTACCTACACTGTTGTCCAGGCAAAATCCACAAAATTCTTTAAGAAAATCCAAATCATATCTGTTGTTTCTCCAGTAGAGGCCCAACCAAAATTGATCATCACCCATTCGGTTCATGCCTTCGTAATAGGGAAAGGTGGTATAAGGGATTTCGAGTTCCTTATCCATGACCTTATTGTTGGTATCCAGACTTTTGTTAAGGATATAAAAAAGTTCATCAACATCGGCAACATCTTCATGGATGTCTTCAATGGCAAGCGCTATGGCATTAATATCCCAACTGTATATCAGCACGGGATAATAGGCCGATTTTGTCCAATGGGGCAACTTTATATTAAAGTACCAATAATCCTCATGTTGGGAGGCTATGAAGTTGAGGTTTCCACTAAAAACGGGAACCAATCGTTGCTTAGGGTCTGTTATGTTAATTTTCAACTTGGGTAGATAGGTAAACCCTTCAAGAATATATAAAAAAGTAGAACCCTTAAGCCAATAGGTCATATCGAAAATATCTGCGGACACATAGGAACTGACTATGTTTTGACAGCTTCTGTCCGGAATGATGTCCGTATTGAACTTGGATATTTTTTCAAGCTGTTTTTCATCCATATTTTGAAGCGGAAACAAAAGGTCTTGACGGGAGCCAAAGAAAACCTCTTTAAGCCCGGCGGCCTCCAACATGGTTATGCTGTCTTTTAATTCTCCCGGGGAAGTAACTCCTCCCTTGATTAGAATTCTGTGAAGATTATCGTTCATATTTTCAACGTATTAAGAGGCAACGGATTTCAATTGCCGATGCAGTAATTCTTTTATTTCTGGTTTGCAACTGCCACAACCGAGACCAGCACCTGTTTCTGAACACAATTTGTTGAAATTACTACAGCCCTCTTTGATGGCATCTTTTAAATTTCCTTCTCCTACCTGGCTACAGGAACAAACCAATTTTCCTTTCAATGGCACGGAAGCGCTGTTGCCCCTTAATAGCTCGTTTCTTTTTTCGGAGAGCTCTATTTCTTCTTCAATAAGGCGTTTGAATTCAGCGAATTCGTTCTTATCTCCCATCAGGATAGCTCCAAGAAGTGTGTCATCTTTGACAATGCATTTTTTATAATAGCGTTTGGTGACATCCATAAAGATGATCTCTTCATAACTGCTATCGTTAATAGGGGCGTTGACCATCCCTAAGCTGCACAGATCCAAATTTTCAAATTTTAGAATATTCATGAGTACGGAGCCATTATAAATACTACTAAAATCACCCAAAATATACTTCGCAGCGGTGTCAGCCTGTTGTTCAGCAGCAGAGGTAATGCCAAAGAGACCACCATTGAATTCGGCTATTTCACCTAGCGCAAAAATGGAAGGGTCACTCGTCTGTAAATATTCATTGACCACTACGCCCCTTCCTGTTTTGATATCGGAATGTTTAGCAAGTTCTATATTTGGTCTTGTTCCAATGGCATAAACAATGGCATTGCACTTTATGGTTTTACCAGTCTTTAAGGTTACGGATAGGGATGACCTTTGGTCACGCTCCTCAAAAACTGTGCTCACCTCATTATCAAAGTATAATTTTATCCCCCTTTCGGTAACGTCCTCGGCCAAAAGTCTACTGGCGACATTGTCCAATTGCCTTTCCATGAGTCGAGGTGCCCGCTGTATAATACTGATGTTTACATTTCGCTTTTTAAGAGCTGCTGCCAATTCCAGTCCCAAGAGACCGCCACCAACAATGACCACATGCTGTTCTTCCACCGGAAGTCCAGTATTTTGAAGATATTTTCTTAGGTCATCGGCATCTCCTCTTTCCCTCATGGTGAAACGTCCAGGCATATTAATTTGCACATCACTGGGAACAAAAGCTCGACTCCCAGTTGCCAACACCAACAGGTCGTATGAATGGGTCTGGTTGTTACTGTCTGTAATTTTTTTGTGTTCCTTGTCAATAGAAAGGATTCCTACCCCCGGATATAAGCTGATTTCCAGCTTTTTCAGTTCCCCTTTCTTAAGTTTTTCCAATGCTTCCCAAGAAAGCTCTTCACTCACGTATTCGGGTAACAATACCCTATTATAAAACGGTTCCTTTTCTTTGGAGAAGACATGGAGCTCGTCCTTTTCATTTTTGTCCCGGTACGATTGAACAAAGCGGTATGCTGCCGCCCCGGCACCTACCACAATAATTTTCTGCTTTGGTTTTTCATACTTAACCACCTCAACAGCACAGTATTTAAAATCGGGTTCTTTTGATACGGGATCCACTAAATCGTTGGTGATATTATTGGCTCTACCAAAATCATTATTCAAAACCTTTCCCCAATGCATCGGTAAAAACACAACCCGTTCCCTTATATCGAAATTCACTTTTACCTTCACCTGAACCTGACCACGGATACTTTTTATAATGGCAACATCTCCATCTTTAAGTTGACGCAAATACGCGTCTACCTTGTTTATTTCTAGATAAGGCTCTGGAATATGGGTAAGAAGTCGTTTTACCTTGCCGGTTTTGGTACGGGTATGCCATTGATCACGGACTCTTCCCGTGGTTAAGATCAAGGGGAATTCTGGGGATGTTTTTTCCGATTGGTTATAAATTTTATGAGGCGCGTTGAAATGGGATTTATGGTCATTGGTAAAGAACCTACGGTCCGAAAACAATCTTGGCGTTCCTTTATGGGTATTGTGGGGTACAGGCCATTGAAAGCTGCCCTCCTTAATTAAACGTTGATGTGAAAGTCCAGAAATATCTATTTCTGTGCCTTTGGTCAAAAGGCAGTGTTCATCATAGACTTCGGAGACATTGTTATAGCCGAATCCTGTAAAGCCCATTTTTTGGGCGAACTTCCAAAGTATTTCGGCATCTGGAAGAGCCTCACCCGGGGCATCTATGACTTTTGGTAAGTAGCTAATTCTTCTTTCAGAATTGGTCATTGTGCCATCCTTTTCCAACCAACCAGCTGCTGGGAGTACTAGATCAGCATATTTGGTAGTTTCCGAATTGTGGGAGATGTCCTGAACTACCACGAAACTTGCCTTTTCCAGTGCCTTTTCAACCTTGTGGGCGTTGGGCATGCTTACGATAGGATTAGTGCAAATCACCCAAATTGCCTTTAGTTTTCCACTGTCGAGGGCATCGAACATTTCTGTGGCCGTTAGGCCTGGTTCTGATTTTATGGGCTTGCCACCCCAAAATTCTTCAATTTCCTTCCTATGATGTGGGTTCCCCAAGTCGCGGTGTGCCGCCAAGAGACTGGCCATGCCGCCTACTTCCCTACCGCCCATGGCATTGGGCTGTCCTGTCAGGGAAAACGGTCCAGCACCTGGCTTTCCTATCTGCCCCGTTAAAAGGGATAAATTCATTAAAGACACATTTTTGGAAACTCCTATGACGCTCTGGTTGAGTCCCATGGTCCACATACTGATAAATGCCTTTGCATTCCCAATATATTGCGCCGCTTTACGAATATCGTCTGCGGAAATGCCACAAAGATCAGCTGCTTGGCGTATGGAAAGCTGAAATGCACTTTCCTTACAGGCATCAAAGTTAGCGGTGTGTTTTTTTATAAAGCTTTTGTCAATTTTTTTCTTTTCTATCAACCATCTGGCAATGGCATTGAACAGGATCACATCTGTACCCGGCAAAATCTGTAAATGTAGGTCGGCGGAAGCGCAGGTCTGCGTCTTTCTGGGATCTACTACAATAATTTTTACATTGGGATTTTTTTCTTTGTGCATTTCTATTCGCCTAAAAAGTATAGGGTGGCACCAAGCCGGATTGGCCCCTGCAATAAGGAAACAATCTGACAATTCTATATCATCATAGGAAATGGGCACAGCATCTTCCCCTACCGTTTTTTTGTAACCTACCACAGCGGAACTCATACATAACCTGGAATTCGTGTCTATGTTATTGGTGCCAATAAATCCCTTGGTCAGTTTATTCACCAAATAATATTCCTCGGTGAGGCATTGTCCAGAAACATAGAAGCCCACACTGTCCGGACCATGTTTTTCTATGATGCTCTTAAAAACGGCCGCGGCACGGTCTATAGCGGTATCCCAGGATACCCGTTGCATAGGATGGTTGCGACTCCAACGCATTTCGGGATAAAGGATCCTGTCACTAAGGTCTTGGGCAACATAATTGAGATTTTTGCCTTTTGAACATAACATGCCTTTATTTACGGGATAATCAGGATCGCCCTCAACACTTATGACCCCTTTTGCATCTTTTTCTACTAGAATACCGCACCCGACTCCACAGTAGGAGCAAATAGTCTTATGTACATTCTTTTTCAGCATGATATTCTGTCTTGGAAGAATACTTCTGTTTAGAAGATGAAATTACAAAATTAAGTATAAATACGTAGTGTTGTTTTGGTAATAGTTCTTAGGATTTCAAGGTGAATCCATAAAATAGGTAAGGGGAAATTGGTATTAATATCAAAAACCACTATTTAGGTGGTTTTTGAAAAATAATATACTTTGATTTTTGCTTAAATTAAACCAAGTTGTGCAATTGGGCCTTTTTTGAAAGATCAATTAAATTTTTCACATCCATTTTTCGCATCAGGTTGAACCGATGGGTCTCTATGGTTCGTTTACTTTTATTGAGTTTTTCGGAAATTTGTTTATTGGTAAGACCCGAAAGTACGAGTTCCAATATTTGAAGTTCTTTACTTGTAAGGTCGAAAGGCTTTGCTTCCGACTTGGTGGTGGGCGCAGATGGTAGAGGTGTTGTTGATTTATTCAAAAGATTATTGACAAGGACATTGCTAATATCCCCACTAAAATATTTGCCTCCATCCCTTACGGTATGTATTGCCTTTAAGAATTCGGTCTTTCCTGTGTCTTTTAACAAATAGCCACTGGCACCAGCGTTCACGGACTTTAAAATGTATTCCTCTGAATCGTGCATGGATAGAATGATGCACTTTGTGTCCGTACCTTGGTTCTTTAAGATTTCAACGGCTTCAATCCCGTTCATTTCGGGCATGCGAATATCAATGATAAGCAGGTCGGGTTGTTTTTCATTGACCATGGCTATTGCTTCCTTTCCGTTGGAAACTTCCCCTATGACCAATAAATCTTTTTCTTCTTCTAAAAGGGCCTTGATGCCATCCCTTACCAGGGAGTGGTCGTCTGCTAATACAATACTTGTGGTTTTGTTCAAAACAATCAATTATTACAACACAAATATAGGGTAAAAATAAAACTAAGTATTCATACGGTATTGTTTATAAATTAAAAAACGATCACCGTCTGCAATTGCATACGATGATCGTTTGGTACTATCTTAATTAAATGATTAGTCTTTGTTAGTGTTCAAAAATTTGGGTTTGATAACCAACATCGCCCATGCCCAGTTTTGGGAGCTAGCGGCCAAATCTTTTGTGGTGCCTTTCAATTCATACATTCCGTCACTTGCAAATAGTTGTGAATATCCCAACATTAGTGTGTACCCATTAAATTTTTGAGCAAGTACGAAATCCAATTCCGTGCCCAAAGCTTTTTCACCACTTGGTAACTCCTGTTCTCCGCTAAAGTTTAGGGCTTTTACCATTAAGCTCGACTTTTCCCCTAGCTTGAAATTGGCACTTACATGTACATCGAACAATCCAATTGAATTTGCGTGGTTGCCTACGTAGAAGTAATCCATAAATCCGTTGAATTTGTGGTTGGTGCCGTAAAGAGGGAAAAATGCTTCAGTTTTATTTGTAGTACTGGTGTCATTGCCACTTATGATTTCTAAACCTGCACCCAATCCTATTTTATCTGAAGCTTTATAGCTTATATCCAAACCAAGAAGATAAGCACTTCCAACATTTATGGCACCTTGTCTTTCCCCAGTTTGAAGAAAAGCATTAACTGCAACTCCAAAACTTCCTTTGTTATAGTCTAGATGCGTACCAATGGTTTGTAGGTTGCTGATCCCATCTGAAGTAACGCCATCGCTTTCAAAATTTTGAAAACCATTGTTCAATAGCAAGAAGCTTCCAGTTAGATTCTCCCAGCCTTGTTTAAGGTAAAGATATTGCATGGTCTTGTAGGTGAAAAAGCCCGTTGTGTTATAGGCTGTCCCTACAGACTGGAATCCAGATGGATTGTCATAATCCTGACTAAAGGCTAATCCTAAATCAAATTGAAACTTGTCTTTTTCATATTTCAATAAGGCTGCATCATGGTTTCGGGCTTGTTGGGTCCAACCTACACTTCCTAAAATACGTTCGTCATCATAATCCAAAGTCTGCCTTCCTATTTTAGTAGAAAAGCCACTGCCTAAATTGATCTTAGCCCACGCCTCAAAAATAGCGAAGGAATTGTTTTCATCATCTGGCAGTAATTGTCTGTTTTCTCCCCAAACCATTACGTCTTGAAGGCTAACATAAACAGAGTAGGCGTCAACGGAATAACCCGTGTTTAGACGAATTCTAGTAGACACTCCAAAGCCGGCATCGGCCCCATCGGCTATAATAGTGCCAAATCCGTGACGGAATTCTGTTCTAGGACGAAATTCACCATCAATGGTAAGCTGTGCGCTTATCACTTGCACGGTTAAAAATATAAGTCCTATTAATAAATGTTGTTTTTTCATAATTTTATTATTGAGGTGGTTGGTCAATTCGTATTTACAATCCATGGTAAATTGGCAAAACCAAAAACAAATTGTATTCATTCCACAATTGTACATCAGGTTATACGGGGTTTAAAAATTCAAATTTGATAGTTATTTATCCCCTGCTGAAAATTGTATGGCACGGACTTCAACCTCTTCTTCGGCAGCAGCAAACTTTATGGCTAGCGCCATGAGGGCCGATACTACTACAAATCCTCCTATAAGAAAGTAACCACTGGATACAGCTGAGGCAGCCGCTGAGGTTTGGGCAGCCTTTATTACTTGTTCCCCAAACTCACTATTTGAACTTATAGCCGCACTTTCTGCTACAGCGGATTTCGATTTCAAGAATAGGGCTGCTAAAAAAGCACCTACATTTCCACCTGCACCAACGATTCCCGAAATAGAACCAATGGCTTTTTTATTGATAAAGGGCACTACGGAAAAAGTAGCTCCCTCGGCCATTTGAACGGTTAGACTAAAAGCAATAAGGAATATCATTCCAACTGCCAAGCTTGTAGTGATGGAGAATAGTGACAACATTGCGCCCTCCGCGGCCAAGATCAAGGCCAAGAAAATGACCCTTCCTCTCAGACCTTTTAATTTTCCAAAAAGGTCACCAAAATAACCCCCCAATGTTCTTGCAAAAATGTTCATCAAGGCAAAGGATAGCACTAAATTTCCTGCTGTGCTTCGATCCAAACCAAATCTATTCTGGAGATAGTCATCCATTGTTCCATAAACCGTGAGTTCCATTCCAAAACAGGCCGCATAAACTAAGAAAAGAATCCATACCCTATAGTCTTTTAAAGTGCTTATAAAGGAGACCTCGTCTTTTTTCAGCATAGGCATTTCTCCGGATTTTTTAAGATCGGCAAAATTACCTTTTGGGGTATCCTGTGTAAAAAAGTAATAAATAAGACCCATGGCCAGGCATAAAAATCCTGCAATTACCATGGAATAACGCCAAGCGATATCTTCGGCAACACCAAAACTAATTACAGCCGCGGCGATCAGGGGCATTCCCAATCTGTTGGCTCCGCCACCTAAATTACCCCATCCTGCGGAAGTGGCATTGGCAGTTCCCACTATTTTTGGGGCGAACATAATGGAGGTATGGAATTGGGTGATTACAAACGAGGCCCCTATAAAGCCAATAAACAATCGGCAGATCAAAAACTGTAAAGGTGTTTGCACAAATCCCAAAAGAATGACGGGGATGGCACCAAGAATAAGTAAATAGGTATAACAAAGTCTTGGGCCGTATTTATCACATAATTTACCTATTAATAATCTGGCAAATACAGTTCCCGATACGGCCAAGATGATGGAGTTCCATTTCTGTGCTGGGGTTAAGCCTAAATCCTTTACGACATCAGGCATGAAAGGAACAATGCCAAACCAGGCGAAGAAGCATATAAAAAAGGATATGGACGTTACCCAAAACGTACGCATGGGAATGCTCTTAAAGTTCAATAATTCAAGTTTTGTGGCTTTTTCTGATACAGTTGATTTCATAGTGTTGTTAATTATGTTCTACTTCAGTATATATTGCTGCGGTAAAATTAAGTACAAATACGTAATTATACGTATTTTGATAAAAAAAGAGACTTAAATACGTATGTTTTACGAAATAGAAGAAAAATCGACTTGTATCTTAAGGGATATTAAAAATGGATAAGTATTATTTATGGGATTGATGCCCATGGTGTTATGCTTGGTTATGGAAAATCAACAGTTCTGTGGCTAACCAGAAATATTTGGTGCTTTGATGAAGGCAAAATTATGACCAATGTCACAGATTGGACATTTGCTATACCTTAATATATGATTGAGAAACGTGATTAAAGATTGGAATTGAGCACCCGTTGAAGTTCTTCATCAAAAAATGAGGGGTGTTCCGCAACCACGTCACCAATGACAATTATGCCGGGAAGTGTCAGGTCTATTTGCCGTATCATTGCTTTCGTTCCGAGCAATGTTCCGGTTATACAGGATTCTTTTTCTAGGGTGCCGTTCTGTATCAAGGCAATGGGAGTATAACTTTTTCTGTATTTGCTTACTTCCTCTGCGATAGCCTTTAATTTTCGAATCCCCATTAATATGACTATTGTGGCTGATGACTGTGCTGCCAAGGATAGATCATCAGAAAATGACCCGTCCCTTTTTGTGGCGGTCATTACCCAAAAACTACTACTTATTCCCCTTCGCGTCACAGGGATTCCCTGGCTGGCAGGAACTGCAATGGCACTTGTGACACCGGGAATTACTGTTATCGGTATGCCAAAAGATTCCACATATTCTATTTCCTCGCTTGCCCTTCCAAAAACAAATGGGTCGCCACCTTTTAAACGAACTACGTGCCCATGAGTATACGCTTTCTCTACAATGATTCTATTAATATCGTCTTGAGTAAAGGAGTGCTCACCACATCGCTTACCTACGTATATTTTTGGAATATTTTCATCAACTTCATTCAATAGTTCCTCACTTATCAGGGCATCATATAAGATGATATCTGCCTTTTGTAAGGTGCGTAAACCCTTTACCGTAATAAGGTCACTACTGCCTGGTCCTGCGCCTACTAAACTTACTGTTGGGACTTTGATTGTGCTCATATTATTGAATTTTAAGGGGTAACAATTATTAAATCCTCAGCAAAACTACGTATTTATTTTTGTAAAAATAGTATTAAAATACGTAATAATACGTAATATTGCCTTGTAATACCTAAAACAATACGTATGAAGACGGTTATAGTTGTTGGAAATGGAATGGTAGGATACAAGTTTTGCGAAAAATTTGTGGCCAAGGCCGACAAAGAGGCCTACCAACTGATTGTATTTGGAGAAGAGCCACGGGTGGCATATGATAGGGTTCATTTAAGTGAGTTTTTTGAGAATGCGGATGCTGAGCGATTGTCCTTGGCCCCAAGATCGTGGTATGAGGATAATGGAATTCAACTTTATACAAACGAGCGAGTTACTGATATCCATAGAAATTCCAAAACCATTACCACGTTGAGTGAAAAAACACTGTCCTATGATTATTTGGTTTTGGCCACTGGATCTACTCCTTTTGTTCCTTCTATAAATGGTGTGGATAAAGAAGGGGTTTTTGTATATCGGACCATTGAGGATCTGGAAGAAACTTTGGCATATGCCGAGAAAATAAAGAAAACAGTAAAATCTCCCAAAGCGGCAATTTTAGGAGGGGGACTACTTGGTTTGGAAGCTGCCAAAGCGGTTATGGATATGGGATTAGAGCCCCACGTTGTGGAATTTGCTCCTAAACTGATGCCAAGACAATTGGATACAAGAAGTAGCAAAGTGTTACAAGTGAAGCTGGAGTCCATGGGGATCAATATCCACCTAAGTAAAGCGACCAATCAGATTTTGGGCAACGGGCAAATAACCGGGATGGAATTTGGGGAAGATGATCTGTTGGAAGTTGATATGTTAGTAATTTCCGCAGGGATAAGACCGCGGGACGAATTAGGGAAAAGCTGTGGCCTGACCATGGGAACAAGGGGTGGCATTGTAGTGGACAACCAAATGAAGACTTCTGATCCCAATATTTTTGCCATCGGTGAAATTGCTCTGTACAATCAAATGATCTATGGTCTGGTGGCTCCCGGATATGAAATGGCTGGCGTGGCGGTAGATCAAATATTAGGGGATACCGCAACTTTAATGGCGGCAGAAATTGATATGTCAACCAAATTAAAATTGATTGGTGTTGATGTTGCCAGTTTTGGGGAGCCTTTTATGCCACCAGAAAAAGGACACTCCATCATTTTTGAAAATAAAACTGAAAGTTTATATAAAAGGATCAATGTGACCCATGACGGTAAAAAGTTGTTGGGCGGTATATTGGTTGGGGATGCCAAGGATTACAATATGCTCTTGCAGATGTACCTAAACGAAATGCCCCTTCCCAGAAATCCTGAAAACCTAATCTTGGGGAGCCGGGGAGGGGAGGATGTTTCCTTCGGTAGTGCCATGGACCTTCCCGATACCGCAGTGGTGTGTTCCTGTGAGGCAGTGACCAAAGGACAGATCTGCTGTTCGGTCAAGGAAGATGGAAATGAGACCTTGAAAGCTATTTCAAAAGCTACCAAGGCTACTACAGGCTGCGGAGGCTGTAAGCCCATGGTAGATGACTTGGTAAAGGAGACCTTAAAATCCTTGGGCAAAGTGGTAAAAGAAACCATTTGTGAACATTTCGCCTATTCGAGACAGGAACTTTATGATATAGTAAAACTGAAGGGAATCAAGGATTATGATGAATTGTTGGATACCCATGGGAAAGGAAATGGATGTGAGGTCTGTAAG
>JBFIGS010000059.1:0-11858 GCA_041602195.1 Sediminicola sp.
CTAAAAAAAAGATAAATAGACAAGAATACTACCCCACTTGCCATTTCGTATATGGAAATAACCGATGGCCTTTCCTTTTGAATCAGTTTCCCATTGATCAGGGAAAAAGTTGCCGACAATAGGGCCGATATAAGGGCCAGAACAATCCCCTCTACATACGTTGACTCCACATTGAAAATAAGGTAGAGACCAAGCATTACAATGACCCCAAAGAGGATCTCGTACCAGACTATTTTTCTACCATACCAAATGGGTTCCAATAATGCGGTAAAAAAGGCTCCTGTGGACATGGTGGCAAGTGCCACTGAAACGTTGGATACCTTTATGGCCTTAAAAAAAGTAATCCAATGCAAGGTGATGACCACCCCCGCAATGATTAAAATGAGCAAGGTTTTTGTGGGCACCCGAAGTGAAAACTTTTTGTAGGCGATATAGAAAAAAATTAATCCCGAAGCCATGAACATGCGGTACCAAACCAATGGCAACGCATCAACCGTTATCAGCTTCCCTAGTACGGCAGTGAATCCCCAGATAAATACAATAAAATGAAGATGGAGGTAATTCTTGAGTTTATCGTTTGGCATTCTGCAACAGATAAAATCCTACAATCCCAAAGGCAACATTGGGCAAAACAACGGCCAACATTGGAGAAAATCCAGATTGTTCGGCCAAGGTTCCAAAAACCTTATCAAAAAAGATATAGATAAAGGCCACCCCAATCCCGAAAGCGAGGTTCACACCCATCCCACCCCTGCGTTTTGCAGCTGATACCGCAACGGCAATAATGGTCAATATAAATGCGGTGACAGGCAATGCCCATCTTCGATACTTTACCAATAGATAACTATTGATGTTGGAGGCCCCTTTTTTGCGTTGTGCCTCAATAAAACTATTAAGTTCAAATAAATTTTTGGTCTCCGCTATATAGGAAACCGGCGTAAGGTCATCTATCTGAAAATTAAAAATGGTATCCAATTTACGTTTGGTCTCCACCACTTCCTTATTATCCACCAGCGTTCTTTTGATATAAGAGGTCAACTCATAGACACTGTCTTTTTCTTTCCATCGGATATTCCCTGCCGATATTTTATATTCTAACTGGTCCTTATCATTAAAATGTTCCAGAGTGAAATTATAGCCACGTTGCCGGGCGGGGTCAAAGCTACTGACGTAGATAAAATCATTTTCATTCAATTGATTAAAAATATTGCTTGTGACCCTGTCCTGTTTGCCCTTTTTAAGGTATTTGTATTTAAACTCATTGAATCCCTTACTGGCATTGGGCACAATGAACATCCCCATGACGAACATGATGATGGCAATAATGGAAGCTCCTATAAAATAAGGCCTTAAGAATCGGCCATAGGAAACCCCAGAACTTAAAATGGCCACGATTTCTGTGTTATTGGCCAGTTTTGAGGTAAAGAAGATTACAGATAAAAACAAAAAAATGCGAAACAGTAAGCTGCCAATATAGATGGTGAAGTTAAGATAGTAATAAGCGATCTCGTTCAAGGGCGCTTCATTGTCTATCATTTTCCCTATCTGCTCCGCAAGGTTGGCCATGATCCCAATAGGGATAAAAAGCATCAGCATCACTGTAAAGGTCGCCAGATAACGTTTTAATATGTATTTATCTAAGATGGTCAACATTACAGCCTCTTATCCATTTGTTTTACCATTATATTTTTCCATTCGTAAAAATCCCCAGCTAAAATATGCTTTCTCGCTTCACGGGTCAACCAAAGATAAAAGCCTAGGTTGTGAATTGTTGCAATTTGTTTGCCCAAATATTCATTGGCAGCGAACAAATGTCTTAAATAAGCCTTTGTATACTCTGTATCGACAAAGGTGATTCCCATTTCGTCCAAAGGGGAAAAATCATCTTCCCATTTTTTATTTTTTATATTGATGGTGCCATGGGCCGTAAACAACATCCCGTTTCGGGCGTTACGTGTTGGCATAACACAATCGAACATATCAATTCCCAGAGCTATATTCTCCAAGATATTGATAGGAGTCCCAACACCCATGAGGTAACGAGGTTTATCCTCGGGTAAAATTTCTGTAACGACCTCGGTCATGGCGTACATTTCCTCTGCAGGTTCTCCAACAGACAATCCCCCAATGGCATTCCCTACTGCTCCAACACCGGCAATATATTCTGCTGACTGCCTTCTAAGGTCCTTATAGGTTGATCCTTGAACTATAGGAAAAAATGCTTGTGAGTACCCATATTTAAAAGGTGTTTTTTCCAAATGCGTCAAACAACGTTCCAACCATCTATGCGTCATGTGCATGGACCTTTTTGCATAGTTGTAATCACAAGGGTATGGCGTACACTCATCAAAAGCCATGATAATATCGGCACCAATGGTACGCTGTATTTCCATAACATTTTCTGGGGTGAACACATGATAGGAACCGTCTATGTGGGATTTGAACTTTACCCCTTCTTCCTTGATCTTGCGGTTATCGGAAAGGGAATATACCTGGTACCCCCCGCTGTCGGTTAAAATATTCCTGTCCCAGTTCATAAATTTGTGCAAGCCCCCGGCTTCTTCCAAAATCCTTGTTTTGGGTCTCAAATATAAATGATAGGTATTCCCAAGGATAATATCTGGATTAATATCATCTTTTAATTCTCTTTGATGCACCCCTTTTACTGAGGCCACCGTACCAACAGGCATGAAAATTGGGGTTTCAATTGTTCCGTGATCCGTTACCATTTTACCGGCACGTGCTTTACTCTTGGGGTCTGTATGTAATAATGTAAATTCCAAATCTCTGTTTAAGACGGCAAATATAATCAACTAAGCCTCAAATGTCCTTAACAAAAAAATAAAGTTGACCCACCGTCCTGATGGTTAACAAAATATAACAAATCATACTTGTATACCCAAAAGATACCGTTTACTTTTGGGAACTATAAAATAAGATAAGAAATGCCAACAACACAAGAATTACAGGATATTACGGTACAAACACGTAGGGACATTGTACGGATGGTACATAAGGTTAACTCAGGACACCCTGGAGGCTCTTTGGGCTGTACAGAATTTTTAGTGGCCTTGTACAATGAAGTTATGGAACTTAAACCAGGATTTGACATGAATGGGATAGGGGAAGATCTTTTCTTTTTATCCAATGGACATATCTCTCCTGTGTACTACAGTGTTTTGGCACGAAAAGGATATTTTCCGGTTGAAGAATTGAATACTTTTAGATTGATAAATTCCCGATTGCAGGGACACCCAACTACCCATGAGGGGCTTCCTGGGGTAAGGATAGCTTCCGGTTCATTGGGCCAGGGAATGTCCGTTGCCTTAGGTGCCGCACAAGCTAAAAAGCTGAACAAAGATTCTAAATTAGTATATACCCTACACGGTGATGGGGAACTACAGGAAGGTCAAAACTGGGAAGCAATAATGTATGCTGCCGGTAAAAAGGTAGATAACATCATAGCGACCATTGATTACAACGGCCAACAAATTGATGGGGCGACCGACGATGTGATGCCAATGGGCGACCTAAAGAAAAAGTTTGAAGCCTTTGGATGGGATGTATTGGAAGTGAAAGAAGGGAACAACCTGGAAGCTATCATCAAAGGTTTAAAAGAAGCAAAAAGCAGAACGGGTAAAGGAAAACCAGTCTGTATTCTTTTACATACGATTATGGGACATGGGGTAGACTTTATGATGTATACCCATGCTTGGCACGGTAAGGCACCAAATGATGAGCAGTTGGCAACTGCCTTGGCCCAAAACCCAGAAACACTAGGTGACTACTAATCTTATCCAAACCCTTTTACAAACAGGTGTCCTTAGGGCATTACACTAAAGAAATACAGAAATGAAAAAATATATAGATCAAGGAAAAAACGATACACGAAGCGGATTTGGAGCCGGGTTGACAGAATTGGGAAGAACAAATCCCAATGTTGTTGCACTATGTGCAGATTTGGTAGGTTCATTAAAGATGGAAAAATTCATAGAGGAGAACCCAGAGCGCTTTTTCCAAATTGGGATTGCTGAGGCAAATATGATGGGGATTGCTGCAGGATTGACCATAGGAGGCAAAATTCCGTTTACTGGAACTTTCGCCAACTTTTCCACTGGAAGGGTCTACGATCAAATCAGACAATCCATTGCATATTCTGATAAGAATGTGAAAATCTGTGCCTCACACGCAGGGGTGACCCTAGGTGAAGATGGTGCCACCCACCAAATATTGGAAGATATAGGACTTATGAAAATGCTTCCGGGCATGGTGGTCATCAACCCTTGTGACTACAACCAGACCAAAGCAGCTACCATAGCCATTGCGGATTATGAAGGTCCTGTCTACTTGAGGTTCGGAAGACCAAAAGTAGCCAACTTTACCCAGGCCGACCAGAAATTTGAAATTGGCAAAGCAGTAATGCTGAGCGAGGGAACAGATGTTACCATTATCGCTACTGGCCATTTGGTATGGGAAGCGTTAATTGCAGCAGAAGCATTGGAGGCCCAAGGTATCTCCGCAGAAGTGATCAACATACATACCATAAAACCTTTGGACGAAGAGGCCATTTTAAAATCTGTGAAGAAAACAGGTTGCGTTGTTACCTGTGAAGAGCACAATTTCTTGGGCGGATTAGGAGAGAGTGTCGCTAGGACCTTAACCTTGAACCATCCAGCGCCACAGGAATTCGTAGCTACCAAGGACACCTTTGGCGAAAGCGGAACACCAGAAGAGTTAATGGAAAAATACGGGTTGAACAATAAAGCAATAGAAAAAGCCGTTGTGTCTGTGTTAAAAAGAAAATAATCAAATCCCTAAAAGGGCTATGAGGTTTCTAAACATAGAAAACTGTGGTACAAAACTCAACTAAACTGCTAAAACTACAAACTAGAAATAGTGGACTATATTAGCGGTTTTTTTGTGCGACAACCTCACCTTTTCGTGTCAAGATTAATTCTTTTTAAGTTAATCAATTAACAAAGTTGTGCCGTAATTGCACAACGTATTCAATTTAAAAGAACACTTATGAAAAAAACTTTCTTAGTAACAGTTTTCGCAATGATCGGAGCTGTGGCATTCGCTCAAAATGGACCAGGATTTGGTATCAAAGGAGGTCTTAACTATGCCGGGAACGGGGATTATTTTGATTCAGCGGAACAGGCCTATAGAAATCCAGACAGAAATGTGGGCTACCACCTAGGTTTTTTTGGTAAAATCGGGGATAAAATTTATTTGAGACCCGAATTGATGTATACCAAAACGAAGTCGGACTACGAGAACAACAGCTTGTCCATGAGCAAATTGGACGCTCCTATTTTGGTAGGATTGAATATCATTGGCCCATTGAACGTTTTTGCGGGTCCTGCCTTTCAGTACATTTTGGATACCGATTTTGATGGAGTTACCATTGGAGATGTGGAAAATGACGTTACCGTTGGAATGAACATCGGGGCTGGATTGAGCCTTGGCAATTTTGGTGTGGATCTCAGATATGAAAGAGGTTTCAGTGAAAACGAAGTTTCCGTATTTACTGCAAACGGCGTTCCGACTGGAGACCGAATTGATACAAGACCAGATCAACTTATCTTGAGTTTATCCTTTAAGATGTAATTGAACTTATAATTCATAAAAAAAGCCCGCTACATGTAGCGGGCTTTTTTCATGTTGTTTAAGGGAATACTATTTGCTGTCCTTATCCAAGTAATCAGGAATCCCGTCCCCATCTGTATCTGGAAAAGTGATATTCCCATTGGCATCAATTATGATTTCATCTCTGGTAGGTGTTCCATCACCATCATCATCTGCATCCAAATGATTTGGGACCAGACCCGTTCTGGCCTTTACCTCAGCCTCTCTATCGGTATTGTCGTTGGTCAAATTTCCATCCCCATTAAGATCTTCCATAAAAGAAGGAATCCCATCATTATCATAATCCGTATTAGTAACCACCAGCCCCGCATCCAATTTAAATATAAGCGGAGAATACTGTCCGATACCGCCCTGAATTTGATTAAAATAGGCAAGCCCAGAAGGCATTATCACCAACCCGATTCCACTGTTTGTTATTTTGGTAGTACCATCATCATTGACAACAATATTATTACCAGCCCTTAATTTGCTTACCCCTTTGGAATACCCTCTAAGGAAAAATGGAAGATACTGCCACGAATAGTTTGCAGATCCATCAAAAACGGTTCCATCCAACAAGGAGCCCTCGTATTTCAAAAAGGTGGAATCTGCAACAGTAGGCCTTTCACCTTCTCCTTCCCTAGCGATCAAATAATAGTAGGTATGTTCTACACTTTGTTCATTCTCAAGCCCAAGATCTTCATTGGTCACGACCACCTTTTCCGATTGCACCTGCTGCATTAAAGGCGTCTTTCCTGCGTTATCTCCTGAGATGGTATCTATTTTAATTTTAAAATCAAATTCTGCCGTAGGATTGGCAAACTCCTCGTAGTTATAAAAATGCGTCTCCAAAAATGCTCTTATGGCGGCATCATTTTCCAAAACCACCTCATCCAAAGCCCTTGGTGGAATGGTTTCAAAACCAGGTCCGTCATCTTTTTTACATGACCATACCATTCCTATCAATAAAAACAGTAAAAATATTCTGTTTACTCTCATGAATCTCTTTTTAAGGTCCGCAAGATACAATTTTCCCTTATTTTTGTGGAAGTCATCAATAAAGAATTTCAATAGTTTATGCGCATAGATAAATTCCTTTGGAGTGTTAGGTATTTCAAGACAAGAAACATCGCTACAGAGGCTTGTAAGAAAGGTCACATCAAAATAAACGGACAGGCAGTCAAACCTTCTAGAGAGGTGTATGTGACAGATAAAATTGTAGTCCGCAAAGATCAGATCAATTACGAGTTTACCGTTCTGGACATCCCTCCAAGTCGCGTTGGCGCCAAACTAGTGGATATCTACAGGGTAGACACAACCCCAAAAGAAGCCTTCGCCCAAAACGAACTTTTGAAATATTCCAAAGATTATTATCGCAAAAAGGGAACCGGCAGGCCGACAAAAAAAGACCGAAGGGATATAGACGACTATAAAGATGAAACTGACTAAAGATTTTTGGGAGGAGAAATATAAAAATGGGGATTTAAAATGGGATATTGGCCATATCTCCACTCCTTTAAAGGAATACATTGACCAACTAGAACATAAAGAGATCAAAATTCTGGTACCCGGCGCGGGTAACGGATATGAAGTGGCCTACTTACACCAGTTGGGCTTTAAGAACGTTTATGTGGTAGATCTGGCCGAACAACCTTTGAAGCGTATTGAAACAACATGCCCTGACTTCCCTAAAGATCGATTAATACAAGCAGATTTCTTTGATCTTGAACAAAATGGTTTTGACCTGATCCTGGAACAGACCTTTTTTTGTGCCCTACCCCCAGAACGCCGTATAGATTATGTTCAAAAAATGGCAGCTATATTAAAGCCTGGCGGAAAGATTGTAGGCTTGTTCTTTGATTTCCCTCTGACTGAGGCAGGACCACCATTTGGAGGCAGTAAAACAGAATACGAAAAACTTTTCAAACCCTCTTTTCAAATAAAAGTACTGGAGAGGGCCTATAATTCAATTCAACCTCGAAAAGATAAAGAACTGTTCTTTATCTTTGAAAAGTAAACGAACACCTCATGCAGAACCAAATATTATCACACGCACAAATACAACACAAGATCAAACGTATTGCATACCAGATTTACGAGGCCAATGTTGAGGAGTCTGAAATAGTTATAGCCGGGATCGAAGGTGGGGGCCTGTTGTTTGCTAAAAAAATTAAAAGGGTACTCCAAAAAATAACCGATGCGGAAATCACCTTATGCAAGGTCTCCATGGACAAAAAGAATCCGGTAGCGAGTGGGGTTCAGACCTCTATTCCGGAGCAGGAGTACGCCAATAAATCTGTGGTGTTGGTAGATGATGTCCTTAATTCGGGCACTACCCTGATCTATGGGGTACACCACTTCCTCAGGGTACCTTTAAAACAATTGAAGACTGCCGTTTTGGTAAATAGAAACCATAAAAAATATCCCGTCAAAGCGGATTATAAGGGGATCTCCCTTTCCACTTCCTTACAAGAACATATAAAAGTTGAGTTTAAGGCTAAGAACGATTCAGTTTCCTTAGCGTAAGAGCGATTTTATTTTCAGAGCGATATCCTGTGGTGTACCATCACTAGGTATGGTATGGGCGGCCAAGGAATAGAAAGAGGATCGTTCAAACAAGTGTTTTCCAAAAAATTCCGGCAAATCAGCTTCCTCTATATGGGCTATCAAGGGTCTATGTGCCTTTTCCTTGGAAAGACGTTTTACCAACTCCGGAATGGACACCCTAAGATAAAATACATTATTGGTATGCTGGGAAATGACTTCCATGTTGCCGCTATAACATGGCGTACCTCCACCTGTGGAAAGAATAATATCAGAATTTTTTTCCAGGACCTCCGATAAATATTGGTGCTCTAATTTTCTAAAAAAAAGCTCTCCTTTTTCCTTAAAAATAGCAGCTATTTTCATTCCGGTCTTTTCTTCAATGTAAGCGTCCAAGTCTAAAAACCTGAAACCCAAATATTTGGACAACTCCTTACCCACAGTGGTCTTACCACTCCCCATATAACCCACCAAAACAATTTTCATCTTTAAATTTTGAGTAAAAATGATTCAAATAAAGGGGAATTCAAAAAAAATTAAATTTATTCGAAAAAAGGCTTGTGAAATAAAATAATGCCCTTATATTTGCACCCGCAAACAGCAATACGCTAGCGCTGAAATAATGACCTGGTAGCTCAGTTGGTAGAGCATCTCCCTTTTAAGGAGAGGGTCCTGGGTTCGAGCCCCAGCCCGGTCACAAGAGTCTTAAGTGATTTATTAAAGGCCCATAAACATCATGTTTATGGGCTTTTTCATTTCAATAATCCAACTCTTTTTCCTTTTTACCCATACCGATACCAACTTTTGAGGGTGCTGGTCTTATTTTTGAATCTCGTCCAACAACTGCCTTAGTTTCTGGGTCGTCAACGGTTTACTGATAAAATCTACGACCATATCGTATTCCTTTGACTTTTGTTCATCCCTAATATCTATGGAAGAGCTCACAACATAGACCGCTATTTTTTTAGGGAGGTCCAACTTTGTTAGTTCATCCAAAAATCCCCATCCGTCCATTACAGGCATATTCAAATCTAAAAATACAACCTCAGGCAGGTCCTTTTTTGTCTTAAGCATGACCTTAAAGTCATCCAGTGCTTCCTTCCCGTTCTCATATACTATTATGTTGGAGCAAAAACTGCGGTTATAGTTGAGCAACACTTTGGTACCGTAAACAAATATCGGATCGTCATCAATTATGCAAAGGGTATTTATTTCCATCTGGTGATTTTAACTATTATTTTGAGCATATCAATTTACAAAATTTACTGAAATCCCTTAATATAAGAAATGCTACTCTATGGATCGTTAGCCCACAACCCTAGACCAATCCCAAAGCGTTCATACGAATATTCCCTAACTGACCCACGATTAGATGCCAAAGGATCTATTTTCTAGGTACAGGGCCATTCTAGTGTGCCTTATCTGGCCTTATTCCCTACTCGGATCGGTTACCACATTTTTCCGTAAATCCGCACAGGTAGAAAAACAAAGAATATCCTATTTACCATTAGATGAAAAAACATTGGGAAAATCTAGTATTTCAGCATAGGCAAACAAAAGGAGTACGCACTGGTTATGCACCTGTACCCACCACTTATAGTGAAATTTCTCAAATAAAAACACCGTTTCATTTACTCATAGGACTGCAAATTCTTCCACTTATGGAGCTAATCAATACACTTATTTTAAGGGAATGCCACTTACGAAGTGATCTTAAAAATATTATGAACCACTCCATTTATAATGTAAATTTGATATATATCGATGATACTTAATGAGATAGCCCCCAGAAGTTCCCCCCTTCTTTTTAAGTGACTTTCCTACAAGTTTCAAGATATAAAAAAGGATCCCCTAACTTTAAAACGCAATATCATGGTAGTAGGAATTACTTTTGGAACATTTGATCTTTTATATTCAGGTTACATAGAGATGTTGAAACAGGCCAAGACAAAATGCGATTATTTGATTGTTGGCCTCCATACGGACCCTTCCATTGAAAGACCTTATAAAAATGAACCCATTCAATCTGTGTTTGAACGATATAAGGAACTTTTAGACTGTAGCTACGTAGACGAAATCATTACATATACCACAGAACAGGAACTCGTAGAAATACTGGCTCGTGTAAAAGTGGATATTAGAATTATTGGAGAGGAATATAAAAACACCAATTTTACCGGAAAACATTTTTGCATAACCAACGGTATAGCGATATACTACAATCCACGTGTGCATACGTTACAATCCCTGTTCTTGATAAATCGACCCAAAGATAAGGCTCGGATAAAGAAATATAGGTACATCCAATTGGGCTATTTTCATAAAATCCTTAACGGTGGCAATTCATTGAATTCAATGCTTTCTTTTAAGGAGAGGCCCTTTAGTCTTAATTAAAAGACCACCTCTAAAATACAATGTTGACCTACAGATGCAATGCCAATGATTGAAAGCCTTACTATTTGTGTTTATGCCCCAACCAGAACACGAAAATAGACTTATATATTCATATGCTTTTGATCCCCCAACCATTCCCTTAGCATCAAATGCTAAGGGAATGGTTTATCTACAACCTTCCTTTATGAGACCCGTTAAGGCGAATAATACAGATAACAACCTTAGGTTGCCTTGCCTATTTCCTTATCCACCGATCATCAGAAAAATTGTAGCACCAAAAGCCTCCGTTACCTTGCAACAAAGACCTACCCTAAATGACCATCGGCCCTTCTTCTTTATCATAGCTACAGCCGATGGCACTAGGCTCAATTTGGTCTATTTTAGTATTTTTTTTGAGATAGGCCCAATTTACACGCACAATAGACCATTTGAATCATAGGACCGGAACTGCTGCATGTTATCAAATGATCCTTCCAAGAATATATGCCCAACTGGATAGATTTTGAATTAACCGAAATCTTTAGGCAGGTGGCACTTAAGATGATCTAACTAGGATAAATACGCACTGTAATCTATTCCGAGGACGATCTCAACATCTAATTGCTATTCTCTTGAAATGGAAAGCTTTGGCTACTCAAAACATTATACAAGGCGAATCTTTTAAAGAGAAACAACAGGAACTGCGTTTAAAGATAAAATTTCCAATTTTTAAATCGCTCAAAGCGTAAATTACTAGCCAGTTTTTGCCCCAACAACAAAAAAATAACGTAACTTCCTTGGAGGATAGCGTCGTATGAATTTCACAAAAGGAATCATAATAAAGAATACCAGATCAAGGTCCAATTGTGATCTGAACTTGATCGCTGAAATGGTATGTCTGACCTTAGGAATGTCCTCGGCCTCTATATTGCATTCCCACGACAGGGAAACAGAGGAATTGGCAGGTCATTTTGGTGTTCCAGGAATTGCCCCCCATATTAAAAAGGCCCTATCTGCAGAGCTGGAGCACTCCAAGAAGAAAATCATAATCCCTACCTTAGCCAAAACAGGTATTAGCACCTCAATAATAGAGGAGACACCTTCACCTCCGTCATTTTATGCCTTGGTACCCCTTAAAGACCAAAATAGAATAAACATAGGAATGCTATGCGTCATGGACAGCTCAAAAAAAAAGTTGAGTGCCCAGCATAAAAAAGTGCTCCTAAAATATGGGCAACACATCACGAGGGTGCTCATAGATAAAAAAAAGAACCTTCAACTACGTGATGATCTTCGAGTTTTAAAAGAGCAAA
>JBFIGS010000060.1:0-11837 GCA_041602195.1 Sediminicola sp.
TCTTCATACTGTTTTCCCTCCAATAGTAAGAGCATAATACCTTTTTCCAAATCATTTAAATTTTGGATTTGTGCATACACCAATTTCAATCGCTCCTCGAATTGAGGGTCATAATGTTCTGTTTGCTCAAGAATAACCTGATCTATACCAACTTCATCCGGTTTCCTCTTTCTTTTCTTTAATCTAGTTATGGCCGTATTCAAAGCTATGCGATACATCCAAGTACTTATCTTGGACTGGTTTCTAAAGGAGTCGAACGATTTCCATAACTGATAAACGATGTCCTGATAAAGGTCTTTTTGGTCATCACGGTGATCGGTATATAAGGTGGTTATCTTAAAAATGACGCCTTCATTTTTTTTGATCAACGTGGTAAATTGTTCTTCCTTATCCATTCTGGCACTATGCTTTCTTTATTAGTATCAAACTTTATTCAATTATCACACTATTCTCTAAAAATATTTTTAGCTCTTGTTTTTAGGAATTAAAATATCTAGAAATTTAAGCATAAAAAAAGGGAGCTTTTTGGCTCCCTCTATTAAAGGTTAACATTTCTTGCAAAGAATAGTTGTATATGTACTAGTTAATTAACAACGCTCACCAGATTATTATCCTTTAAGAATCCATTGCATAGATGATTCCTTAATCCGTAGGGAATAAACTGGCATCTAGACCGGGAATTAGTCGCAATGCATTTTTATAATATACCTTTTTTAGAACATCATCAGGGAGCCCAATTCCGTACATGGCCCAAAATGCATGGTACTTTTTGTAATAAGGGAAGTATTCATCATTGGTTTCCAAGACTCTAAAATAGGTAGGGAATTCTTCAGGCTTCCAACTGTCCTTTCCAAAAAGTATCCTATCCTGGTATTTGATGAAAAACTTATGGGCATTTTGGGGCTGCCTGCCCAATTCTGCAATAACGGCGGATATACCGACATTCATATTGGGCATTTCATCCATCAACTCACTTAATTTCTGTAAATCATTGGCATACCAGCCCATATGTGCCGCTATAAAATTGGTGTTGGGATGTTTTTTAAAAACATGGTGCTGTTCGCCAATTATTTGTTCCCATGGTGCAGGATCGGTATCGGTGCGCTTTCTTCTGGGATGTGTCTTTAGTTCGAGCCATCTTTCATTGTCTCCATCAAAATTGTCCCAAAATGGCTTTGGGTCCGCTGCATGGATCAGAACAGGAATCCCCAGTTCTCCACATTTGGCCCATATTGGATCTAAACGTTTATCGTCTATAGCCAACCGCTTTCCATCCGAATCCTTATTGCGAAGCCCAAGACTTTTATATACTTTTAATCCTCTTGCGCCGTTTTTAACATCCTCTTCCAATTGGGCAACAGCTTTTTGGGTCCATTCCGTATCACTAGCTCCTTCAAAATCTACATTGGCAAAGACCACAAACCTATTGGGGTAGTTTTTTTTAATATTTGCTATTGAGCCTACTAGCTTCTCCCCAGATCCACCACTTAAATTTACCATGATACCTTCATTTAGGGAATCCATGGCCGTGATGAGCTCGGAAAGATCTTGGTCTGGCATGCGATATTGATGGCTATGGACATCTATAAATGGAAATTTAGCCCTTTTGACTTCATTGCCAGGAACTACAAGGGTAGATGTAGGATTGTATGCCTCAAAATCCATCTCCTGCGCCTGAAGGACACTTAACATGAAGCAAACACAGCTCAAGGAGGCCAATATCATTTTTTTATCGCTCATAAAAATTCTCATAGGTATTACTATTATTTTGATTGTTCTTTTAAAAGGGTGTTGTAATCTTCCGGCGTATCAATATCCAATTCCTTTCCCTTGGGATTTAGACTGATATTTAAATGCGTATTCTTTTGGATGAGCTCTTTTGCTCCAAAGTCTTTGTTCAAACTTTTTAGATCTGAAAAATAATTTTTGTCAAATATTGCAGGTACTCCTTCCCTATTGCCATAATTTGTGGTAACCATACCCTTGGAATGTTTTATAAAAGTATCCAGCATATGATCAATATACTGGGTATCTATCAGCGGTTGGTCTGCCAAAAGGACCATAACTCCCTCTGCGTGCGGTATGTTATTTTGAATGTAGTTCACTCCAGTGCTGATGGAGGTGCCCAATCCTGACTCCCATTCCGTATTATCTACTAATAGGATGTCCTTATCGCTAATTTTGGAGCGTATTTCTGTTGCGTGAGCCCCTAAAACGACAATAATGTCCGATGCTTGGGACATTTTGGCCTGTTCTATGGCGTTTTCCAAGAGCGTAGCGTCTTTCCAAGGCAAAAGTTGCTTAATGGTACCCATGCGCGATCCCTTGCCACCTGCGAGGATTAAAACAACAATTTTTGATTCTGAACTACCCATCAGCTATGTATTCCCCCTGCTTTGTCCTTGAGCATCATAGGTTTTTTGTTCCTAGTTACCGAAAGTATTTCTGCCAAGATGGCGATAGCGATTTCCTGTGGGGTCTCCGCACCAATATTGAGTCCGGCCGGCCCATGGATTTTATCAAAAAAAGTATGTGCCACTTCCGGACAGTGTTCCAATAGATCATTCAGCAAGCGTTCCCTTCTTTTTGCAGGCCCCAATAAGCCGAGATATATTGGATTGGAATCCTTTAATTTAAGGAGATATTTTAAATCTTTCGCATAACTATGGGTCATGACTATCAGCGCTGTTTGTTCATCAATGCTTTTTAAATCCATTTCTTCAGGAGAACGGTTGAAAAAAGCGAAAGCTCCCGGAAAATCAAAAATATTCTTTTCCTCCATGGGCGTAGCTATGATGGTTACTTCCCATCCTGCGGCGGATGCCATTGAACAGAGTTGCACTGCATCGTGCTCAGCACCAACAATCATTAGTTGAAAACATGGTTTCATTTCTTGTTCAAAAATCTGTAGTTCCGATTTTTGCATAAATGCAAGATCAAAATTATGTTGCACGGGATGTTCATTTCCTTCTCCAAAATCAACGATTGTTCCCAAGCCTTTGAACTCAACTTCTGCCTTTTTATAATAGGAGCGCAATTTGAAACTATTTCTTTTTTTAAGGCATACATCAAACGCTTTTAAAAAGGGGGCATTGGGATAGAAAGGCTCAAGGAGAATATAAAGAATTCCCTCGCAACCTAGTCGATAGCGACCGTCATAGGTCATCATTTTTGGGATATTACTTTCAAAAACACTCTTGGCCTGCAGTACCACTTCCTTTTCAACACAGCCACCACTTACCGCGCCGACCTTTTTACCGTTTTCTAAAAGTAACATGCTTACACCTGGCCTGCGATAGGACGAACCGTCCAAGTCCACCACGGTGGCCAATACGGTCTTTATACCGCGATCTTTTGCGTGCTGGTATTCGTGTATTATTTTTTTGAATTCGTGTGTCATAATGAGATTGTTCTTCTTGTCGGTGAAAAGGGTACCAATTCGCCAACATTATAAGGAACTTCTTTAGGATCTAACCGTATAAATCCATCTGATTGTGCCAAACTAGTTAAATCTCCAGATCCGTTTTCTTTAACGAGATCAGCTAGGAGCTGTCCATTTTCCATTCGTATCTTAACCCTTAAAAATAAGGTCAAATTACCGGTAACAGAAATGGATTCATCTAAAATTACATTAATTTTTGGGATCGGTAGGCTTAATGAACCTTTTAACCAATCTTTAAAATAGAGATGGTAATTTGCAAAGGTGGAGGCAGGATTTCCGGGGAATGAAAAAATTATGGTTTTCGTTTCTTTTTGTATCCCAAACCAGAAGGGCTTTCCAGGACGTTGCAGCACCCTGTGGAAGATTTTTTCCACACCTAATTCTGCTAAAACATCAGGAATGTAGTCAAATTTACCCTTAGAAACGCCACCGCTCAACAGGAGTACATCATTCTCTAATAAGGCATTTTTTATTTCATTTTTAATTTGCTCCTTTTCATCATTTAAATGTAATTGGGAAGGAACAATCTTCTCTTCCGCCAAGGCGGCATAAAGCGAATGGATGTTGGATTTTCTAATTTGATGGGGCAAAGGGGTTTCCTCTACGTCTACAAGTTCATTTCCGGTGCTGATAATAGTAATTTTAGGCAGTTTCTTGACCAAAACATGGGCTTTTCCAACGGCGGCCAGAACACCTATTTCAGATGCTGTAATCAATTTGTGCTTATTCAGGACGATAGCGCCCTGTAATTCGTCGCTTCCCTGGAGATGGATTTCCTGCCCTTTTTTTGGTTCTTTATCCAAAATAGCATATCCGTTTTTAATGGTAATATGCTCATACATTACAATGGTATCTGCATTTTCAGGAACTACCGCACCTGTCATGATCTCCACACAATTGTTCCCACTTGTAAGCTTATACCTAGGAGAACCTGCAGCAAGGACGGCTTCAATCCTGAACTCTTTTATTCCATTCTTTATGGCTGCGTAGTTAATAGCAATTCCATCCTTGGTAGCCCTGTCAAAAGGAGGGAAATCCCGATCGGCTTTAATATCTTCGGCCAATACCCTACCCATTGTTTTAAGTAAGGCCACCTCTTCGGTCCCATAATCTTGTTTATGGGCCATTACTTTTAGGTATGCTTCTTGAAAAGTGATCATTTTTAAATAGAAATTTGAAATCCATTGACCATTAAAACCCTGACACCGACCATAAAGACCAAAATGGCAGTAGTTAATTTAATTCCTCTTCCTGTCAATTTACTTAAACTGATTCGTATCCCCAATTGTCCTCCAATTAAAACAGAAACCAATAAGGCAAGTCCTTCCCATAAAGGCATTTGAAAAGTGCCATTGGAAACTAGACCGGCGATGCCTGAAACCGAGTTTACCAAAATAAAAAAACTGGCCAAGGCCGCTATTTTAATAGATTTTTCCCACCTCATATGGTTAAGGACAGGTGCTAAAAAAATACCGCCCCCAATCCCAACAAGACCAGAAAGCAAACCTATACCACCACCAAGTATGTATGTCAAATAAGGAGGATATTTCTTTTTAATTTCTTCCTGTGTGGGCAGGGTAATGGTCTGAACCACCAACGCTAGGGCAGAAATGATCAATGCGGCACCAAGGATGATAAAGAATATATTTTCCTTCAACTTAAAGGAGGCCCCTAAAAATGCCAAGGGGATACTTGTGATCACAAAAGGAATGAATTTTTTAAAATCCATAAAGCCTCTTTTATAATATAAAAAACAACTCCCGCTTACTACCACAAGATTACAGAGCAATGCTGTGGTTCTAATATCAAAGAAACTGGAAAAAACTAGGGTCAAAATCGCTAAATAACTAGAGCCACCGCCAAAACCAACGGAGGAATATAAAAGAGCGATCGAAAAAAAACCTAAACAGAGTAAAATTAATTCTTGGGGTTCTAGGAGCATACGGCCACATAAGTATTTATGCCCCCTCTAACGGAGTACAGGGAAATTTCAGAAAATTGATTTTTTAATTGTTCCAAGGCCTGGGCACTGCGTTTACCCGATTGACAAATTAAGTAAATAGGCTGTTTTAAGTCAATGTCATGATAACGTTTTCCAAGATCGTTTAGAGGAATATGGACGGAATTAGGAATTTTGTAGGCCTCAAATTCCTCTTGGGACCTTACATCTATAATTTGAACACTCCCCTGTGAGTCAATTAATTCTTTGAGCTCATCTACCGTAATCTCTGAAAATGGGGAAGCTGATACAATCCCATAGGAATATTTTAATTCTGTAATATTTAAACTATCTTCTTGTAGACTAAAATTTATTTTTTGAATAGTCTGGTCCAAGGCATTGAATAGTAATAGTTTACCTATTAGCACCTCGCCTATCCCTGTAATCATCTTTACAGTTTCCAAAGCTTGGAGATTTCCAACTATCCCTGGAAGCACTCCTAAAACACCATTTATATTGCAGTTTGGAATTTCATCAATTGTGGGCATGTTTGGAAAAAGGCATCTATACGTTGGTCCTCCTTTATAGTTAAATACGCTTACCTGACCTTCAAAGCCTTGTAAACCTCCATAAACAAAAGGTTTTTTTAATATAACACAAGCATCATTTATTAAATAACGGGTAGGGAAATTATCGGATGCATCTATAACGATATCATAATCCTTTATGATATCCAAGGCATTGGAAGCCATCAAAAATGTATCATAACCCCTTAGCCGGGTAGACGAATTTTGTGCTTTTAGCTTTTTAAAAGCAACTTCCAATTTAGGTTTTCCAATATCTCTTTCGGTATATAGAACTTGACGATGAAGGTTGGAAATAGACACTACATCCTGCTCTACTACCCCTAGGGTACCAACTCCCATGGAATTTAAATATTGTAAAACAGGCACCCCCAAACCTCCAGCCCCAACAATGAGTACACGTGATTTCGCGAGTTTCTTTTGGGCCTGAGGCCCAAACTCCTTTAGAGCGGTTTGCCGTATGTATCTATTGGGATCCAAAATTAAGTTAGTTTTAAAATAGCCTCCTGGTATTCCTCCTTGGAGTTTGCATTCAATAATATCTGTTCTTCTTTTGGAAAGACTAATTGTACATCTGAATTAATTAGAAATTTTCTTGGGCAGGTACTGGTCCCATTAATAAGATGTGCTATGGATTGATTTAAACCTTCAACTTCCCAAATTGCACATAAGGGCTCAGGTAACCTACTCTCTTTTCCTGCAAAAGCAGTCGCTACCTTATTAGTATTTCTCTCCGTGATCAGTTGTTGAATCCCTTTCAGATCCATTAGTGGCAGGTCGCAGGCCAATACCAGCCAAGCCACATTGGGATACTTTTTATGGGCACTTAGAATTCCATTATAAGGCCCTCTAAATTCATTGTTATCCAATATAAAATTAACACCATTGGGGAGTTCATTGACCTGTTCGGAGCGTACGCTAAGAAATGTTTTATCACAAACCTTTTCCAACAAATGGTACAAATGTTCCCTTTGGGGAAGTTCATGATATACAATAGAGCCCTTATCGGTACCCATTCTCGTGCTTTTCCCTCCGGCAAGAACTAATCCATATATTACCTCCTTAGACATCTTAGAAGTATCTTTAAATTTATAATTAAGGGTTTCTAACCCTGTTTATTTCTTCTATCCCCCTATTGAAGTCATTGAACTATCAAAAACAGAGGAGTGGTTTTTTTGTGCATCAAAGCCCGTTTTGGCCCTACTGCCGATTGCTTTTAAAATATGAAGTTTTATATTTTCCTCCGCCTTTTCGTTTCTCAAAACCTCCCTTAGGTTCATACTTGGTTTACCGTAAAGACAAGTAATAACATCGCCTGTTGCAGAAATTCGCAACCTATTGCACGTGCCACAAAAAGTTCTGCTAAAGGATGGTATAAGACCAAAAGTTCCTTTGTGACCCCTTATTTTATAATTGATAGAGGTTGAAGTACGCGGCGATTCCAGTTTTTCAATATTGGCATAAGCTCCCGCAATATGCTTGAAGATGTTCTTGTAATCCCATTTTATGGTATCGAAGGTCTTGGAACCCCCATTAAAAGGCATTTCCTCTAAAAATCGGACAGAAACATCGTACTTTTTCATTGCTTCCAAAATAGGCAAGATATCCTGCGTATTTTGACCATCCAAAACGATAAAATTAATACGGACATTAAATCCTTCGGAAATGAGTCGGATCAAATTTTGATATACCGTTTCATATTCCTTTCTGCGGGTGATAAGATCAAAGGTTTCTTTTTGGATAGCATCCATGCTTACATTAATATTGGTGATGCCCAATTCTTTGAGTTCATCAATATATGGACCGATCAAGGTGGCATTCGTAGTTATGGAAATATCCTTAAGTCCGTCCAAGACGGCCATTTTGCGTAGAAGCACCATCAAATCTTTTCGGACAAATGGTTCTCCTCCTGTAATCCTTATTTTGTCGATACCCTGTTCTACCATGATTTTACTTAGGGTATAGAGTTCATCAATAGTGAATAGTTTATCGTTTTTTGCAAAATTTATACCTTCAGCCGGCATACAATAATTACAACGAAGATTACAACGGTCCGTAACCGCCAATCGTAGGTAGTTTATCTTTCTCTTATGGTTGTCGATCAACATTTAACTGTAATTATTGGATTAGTAACATCATCGTTTATTCAAAGATAGGTTATCCACCACTAACAGGGGGGATTAGAGCTATCTCATCTTTATCATTCACCAATGATTCATTTTCAGCAAAGGTACTGTTCACTGCTACCGCCAAAGAGGATAAAGTATTTAACTTTGGATATTGTTCACCCAGATAATCCTTTAATTCTCCTACAGTGCGAATTTGCAATTCCTTTTCGGTTGATGAGTTCAACTCCAAGGTAGCACTTCCTATAATGTCTTTTGTTATCCCAAATAATAATATGGTCATATCAATCCTATAAATTTTGTTTCTCGAGTGTTTTCAGCAAGCCCGGGTTCATCATAGACGGCTTGAAATATATAATAAAGCAAGTCAGTTTCTATATAAACATCAAGTTAAAAAAAATATAAATGGCACACTTCATTTTAACACTTTGTTAATGGGAATTTGGCTATTCATCTCCCAAATGAAGATGATTAAATTTCTTAACAAATATTTTTAACATCACATATAATTTAAATTACTTTTGAGCGTTCTGCTTCGTGAACCTATATAAATTTGAACATGAAAATATCAATTAAAATACTTGCCTTATTTAGTATCCTATTTTTGGCCATATCCTGTGGAAATGCAGAGGATGATGTAAACTTTAATGTAAACAATAATGGGGAACTGGGAAAGGGTAAACCAGTAGATGAATGCCTCAACCTTGGCGAAAATCAACTAATCCTATCCATACAGGAACAATATACTACCCTTCCGGGGAAAGTATCTATTTTCTTTAAAGTCTCTGATAGTGATGGATCTCCAGTATCTGGATTAACAGCAGACAAGTTTACCATTTATGAACAAGGAAGAAATGACGCTTGTTTCAATACCATTTCTACTTCCGAATCTTTTGCCCGAATTTCACCGAATTCCCAAATTTTCAAGAACAATACTCTATTGGTGTTGGATTTGAGCAACAGTGTATTGAGCAGCAGTTTAACAGAATTAAAATCGGCCTCTACAAGTTTTGTCAACAACGTTATGCCAGATCCTGCCATAGAATCTGTAAAAATGGCGATCTATTGGTTTGATGGGGAGAACAAGTTGCACTTGTTGAATCCTCTGACGGCTTCCAAATCAGAATTATTGAATTCTATTGATGGTATTACCCAAGATATTAGTAATGACCCTTCCACGGATCTTTACGGTGCGGTTATTAAGGCTACCGATATTGCTACCGATCTCTTGAACAAGAGCACTCAAAATAATAATATAGGAGCAGCTTCGGTGGTAATTTTTACCGATGGTACTGATCAGGCCTCTAGATATACTGAAGCTGCGGCTTTAAAGAAGGTAAGAGAAGCAAATGCCAACATTAGTTTCTATTCCATTGGATTGGGTGCGGAAATAGATACCGAGGTCCTTAAAAAGATAGGGAAGACCTTTAGCGTATTTGCCGGAAACAAAGCCGAATTGGAAAATACGTTTAATGCTATTTCAGATAGGGTTTCCGAAAGGGCCAATAGCTTCTACCTTTTTGAGTATTGTACTCCAAAGAGAGACGGAAGTGGTGAAAACAATCTTGCCATCCAAGTTAGATCAGGAAATAAACAAGGTGCTGTACAGACGAAATTCAACGCCAAAGGTTTTACAGGGGGTTGTAAATAAAGGTCCTAAATTATAAGCTATAAAAAAGGGAACATCTTACTGATGTTCCCTTTTTGTTTTTAATGCTTTTGGTGGCTTGGGTAGGGTTTTCGGTCCCTCAGTTGTTTTAATTGTACAACAGCAACCTACATCCTAATAATTATTTTCACCATCTAAAACATTAAAATCATGGATGTTATCAACGAAATTATTCAAGAAAGCCCAATCGGTCAATGGACCTTAGGCTATAAAAGTGCCGTACTACTATTGTTTTTAAGCATTGTAATTACCCTGCTCTGCATGTTAATTCTTTTGCTGATATACGGTCCTTACATGACAATTCAATATGGTTATTAATTTATTTCTTTAAGATCAGGGCATTTTTAAAATTGCTTTTGTCGCCATTAAGACGGATAAGGAATCCATTGACCACGGCAAATTCAATCTTATTGTCCTTTTCCAAAACAAAGGTAGGGTTCATCCCTGCGCGTAGATTAAGCACAGGAGCCTTAAAGTCCTTGCCTACAATTTGGATCGGCAAATTGGTATCCTTCTTGCCAGCCGGCAAATTTTCCAATCTCACATAGGTATATCCTTGTTTTAAATATTTCAATACCTCAGATTCCTTAAGGGATTCCATGGATTTAAAGATTTCAGGATAAACTTTGCCACCTTTTATGGTATATCCATTGGCATCCAGGGTTTCATACCCGTAAAATGTAGAAAGGTCCCCTTGATCGGCTACAGTGCTATTGTAATAGAAGTTGGAATGGTCTGCATTATCCACTTCTGAACGGTGAATTCCCAAATCTAATTTGTAATCTTGGCCCAGAAGGTTATAGGTAAGTCCTTCTATCTTTAGATCTAACAACATTCTGTCATTTTGTGGAATTTTCTCGTAATCCTCTAAAGGAAGTTTTTTATAATTCTCCTTGGCAATGGTATAAATGGCAGATAAAATGGAGACATAATTCAGTTTACGAATCTCCTGTTTTTCCGGATCCCCTGCATAACCTCCAGATTCTATAAGAATGGCACTTGTTCCCCATTTTTGAATATTGTCACCAAATGCCCTGGGTTCAAAATCGTCATTATAGCGACCTACCTGTCCAGGAGCATACTTTTGGATGATACTGTTCATGAAAACGATCACTTTCATGGCATTACCTCTAACTTCATTAATATCTTTTTCATAGTTATACGCGGGAGCCAAATATGATATAGTGGCAGGTTTTTCGGTTCGTTCTGCATTGTAATACGTGCTTTGGTCATGGAGGTTGAATCCAAAATCGGCATCTAGGGAATCCCTTACCATTTTTAGGGTTCTCCCTTCAGGGGATTGTAACATAAGCGCATCCCTATTGATATCTATGCCCAACCTATTTCTTCGGGTATAGGCCTCTGCCCCATCCGGATTGAGCATCGGTAAAAAATGTAAGGTGATATTAGACAAAATAGCTTCCTTTTCAGCTATGAAAGTATCCCCTTTTAAAAAGTTGATGATATCAAAGATAGCTTGGGTAGCCGTTGGCTCATCTCCATGCATTTGAGACCAAAGAAATACACTGGTTGGACCAGATCCAATACTGATCAAGGACAAGTCTCTCCCTTCTATGGATTTTCCCACCACTTTCACCGTATATTTTGGGTCTGATTTTAACCGATTGATCAAGGGTTGAAGTTCTTTGTGTTTTATCCTCCTCTTATCCAGGGAAGGCTCCTTGAATTGATCGTAACTTTCATATAAAGCAGCCGTAATATCATTTTCTTGGGCCGAACTATCTGCCGCAATTAGGAAAAGACATAGAAAGATTACCAATTTCATTTTCATGCTAGTTTGTTTTTTGAGGTGTGGGTTTAAATTTTAATTTCTTGGTGGCCTTTTTTACTCGTTTTAAAAACCTACGTCCTGGATCTGTTTTTTCGGTTCTATAGGAGTCGTCCACCTCCAACCAATAAGGATGCCCTACAAAGTTGGTGTACTCATAATGCCCAATTAGATATTCTATATCGTATTTGGATTTTAAATATTTCACGAGCCAAATATTTGATCGTCTTTGTGCCCTGGTCAGCTTCTTATCGTCGAGACCACCGACATTTTCAATACCAAGTGCCA
>JBFIGS010000061.1:0-11826 GCA_041602195.1 Sediminicola sp.
CTGCAAGTAAATAGGTTCTGAGGTTTTCTGCCTCTTCTTGGGAAAAGTATACATTCCCATGTCCGGTCATATGTAAAAAGGGATATTGAAATAAATTGATATCACCGACCTCCACTGTTTGTGCTTTGGAATTTATCCGTGTTCCTATTTTGTCATTGCAAAATTTTATGAGATTGGGTAAGGCTGTAGGATTGGCGTACCAATCTCCGCCTCCGTTGTATTTTAAAACTGCAATTTCCTGAGCCTCAATGTTAAAACTCACAAAAAAAGTTAAAATTACAGCAAAATAAGCAAGTTTTTTCATTGAGTTATGTACCTTTAAGTACTTCAAATTTACTAATAAAAGGGGCTCAAAAAAATCATTATACCCCAATACTTATTAAGTGGGTTGTGATTCACAAATTTGATGGGATAAAAAGCATTTGGTAGGAGTATTTCACTTTTGGAAATAAACTATCATCAATATAGGTAATGAAAGTATTTTGCTGGTCAATTATGGCTTGTGAATAAAGAGATTATTCGGTGTTCATCTTACTGGATAAGTTAGTAAGTGTTTATTGTGGTTCCGCATTTCCAATTATGTATAATTGGAAGTGCGGAATTTTTTTACTGGTTAATTAAAGCTACTGTGGCACAGGCAACAATAGCTGCGGTTTCGGTGCGTAACCTGGTTTGTCCAAGGGCAACGGGGAGGAATCCCTTTTCTAGGGCCAAGGCTATTTCATTGGTGGAAAAATCCCCTTCAGGGCCTATAAGAATAGTGGTTTGTGATTTTGGTCTCATCCGTTCTTTTAGCTCGGTTTTCCCGTTTCCTTCACAGTGGGCTATAAATAGATCTCCTTGCATGGGGGATGCTAAAAATTCTTTAAAGCCAATGGCCTCGTTTAGTGTTGGTAAATACGTTTGAAGTGACTGTTTCATTGCAGCTTGGATCACCTTATCCATCCTGTCCTTTTTGATTACCTTTCTTTCTGAATGTTCACAAATCAGAGGGGTAATTTCATCAACGCCTATTTCCGTGGCCTTTTCTAAAAACCACTCAAAACGGTCGTTGAGTTTTGTTGGGGCCACCACCATATGCAATTTGTTGTCTTTGGGCTCGTAATGCTTCTTTTCAATAATCTTAGCAGTACATTTTTTGTGATCTGGAAACAAAATTTCTGCATGGAACATATCGCCTTGGCCATTGGTAATCTGAAGAATGTCACCTGTTTTTTTGCGTAATACTTTAACAATATGCTTGCTTTCGTCAGTTGGGAAAGTGAACTGTTCGGTTTCTAAATTAAGATCTGGATTATAAAATAGTTGCATGGATAGTCTTAAAAATTAATAATGTAGAGCATCATAATGGGGTGGAACCGTAAGTGTCGAAATAAGGGCTTAAAGATACTTTTTTTATGGTATAAAAATCAAACTTGCCCTATGTAAGGCCTAAATGCACCAACATTTTTCTTTTTATGGGGCATGTTGTGGTCATGTATGGGTGAAATAATTGCGAGAAATATATTGTAGGGCTAATTTGTGAGGAATTAACAATTTAACCACCAAATTATGATGAATTTTACAATTAAAGGGCTTAGGAATTATTTATTCCTCATAGGCCTTCTTTCGAATCTGCCGTTGGTTTTTTCACAATGTCCAACAGTAGTGTGGGCCGACGAGTTTTCTGGAACTACCCTGGATGTTACCAAATGGAATTATCAGACCGGGGATGGGTGCGCAGAAGGTATATGTGGATGGGGAAATTCTGAACTCCAATCCTACCAAGAAGGTAATGTTACCGTGAGCAACGGTACTTTAAAGATCACTGCTAAAAAGGAAAGGACCCGTGGGTCCAAGTATACCTCTGGAAGGATCAATTCCAAGGCAAAGGGTGATTTTACCTATGGGAGATTCGAGGCGTCAATTAAGTTGCCTTTGGGCGATGGTCTATGGCCGGCCTTTTGGATGTTGTCAACCAATGAGGTATATGGGGGTTGGCCTCAGAGTGGGGAGATAGACATCATGGAGTTTGTCGCCTCAGATCCCTCCAGAATATTAGGGTATATACATTATGGCGATCTATATCCCAACAATCAATCCCAGGGCAATACGTATACACTTCAAAATGGGGTTTTCCCAGATGCATTTCACGAATTTGCAATTGAATGGGAACCAGGTGAAATAAGATGGTTTATGGACGGAACATTGTATTCGGTAAAAAAGACCTCAGATGTTGATCCATTTTTCTGGCCCTTTGATCAGGATTTTCATTTTCTGCTGAACGTGGCTGTTGGAGGAAATCTAGGGGGTACCGTGAATGAAACAATGCTGCCCGCAACCATGGAGGTGGACTATGTTCGTGTTTATGATGGTTTCAAACCCTTTGTTAATGGAGAAAGGGTTGTTGTGAATCAGGCTCAAGGGGTTGCCTATAGTTTGGCCAATGTTCCGGCTAACACAAATGTTTCATGGTCAGTGCCTCAAGGGGCTACCATCGTTTCGGGCCAAGGTACAAGTTCTGTTATCGTGGATTTCGGAGCTGAAAGTGGGGCGGTATCCGCCTCGTTCAACGATGGATGTGGTGCCCAACTTTTGAACCTTTATGTTGAAGTGGAGCAACCGTATATTAAAGCTTTTTCTTTTGAAAATTTTGATGAACCCTCTTCTGCGAGCTATTCTTCGGCTACAGGTACATTGTCCGAGGTTGCCAACCCTGCACCCAATGCCCTTAATGGAAGTGCACTTAGCGGAAAATATGATCGTAATGCCCAAGAGCAATATGATATTTTGGTGTATGATGTGAACAACATTACAGATGCGTCCCAATATGTATCCAAGGAAAAGAAATTTTATATGGATGTATATACGTCTGCTCCCATAGGAACAGATATTATCTTACAGTTGGAAACTTCAATAGCAACACCTTCCAATTACCCCAGTGGGCGCCATAGTCGTTATATAGCCACCATTGAAGAGACAAATACCTGGCAACGTTTGATTTTTACTTTGTTGGACAAACCAGATGGCACTGCCTCATCAACAGATGTAGGTAAGATGATCTTGTTGTTCGCTTCTAATAGCTTTACCTCCGATACCTATTATTTTGATAATTTGGATAGTTATAATGTGGATAACGGAGGAGGGGGCAATCAAGCTCCAGTAATAAGCGTTACTAGCCCAACAGATGGAGCAATGTTATCACAAGGTGAGACTATTTCCATAACTGCCGATGCTTCAGATGCCGATGGTTCCATAGCGCAGGTTGAATTTTATATAAATGGAAATTCAATTGGAGTTGACACAACACAACCTTACAGTACCAACTGGCAGGTAGTAGCAGGTAATTCAACTATCACCGCAGTAGCTACAGACAATGAGCTCGCCACGACCACCTCGTTGAGCGTTGGTGTAACCGGTCAAAGTACGGGTGATCCTGTGAGCGTTCATGTTGCCTCTATAACAACAGGGACTGTGGATATGGGAAAAGGCAGTAAGTCCGGATCAGCTACGGTCACTATTTTGGACGATCAAGGAGGTGCTATTTTAAATGCCAACGTTACAGGGACTTTTTCCGGTACGTTCAATGAACAGGTAAGTGCGGTAACCGATAGCAATGGTGTGGCTGTCTTACAGACCCAAGCCAGTTCCAAAGGGGGCGTTGTGGTCAACCTTTGTGTAGATAATGTGGTTTATGCATCTTTACCCTATGATTCTGCTCAAAATGTTGTTACCTGTTCAAGTGCTTCTGCCAAGTCGGGGACTGCATCCAACCTTCCCGATGAAGGTGATATTAGTATTGTGCAGGACACGAATATCAATTTCATGATCTATCCCAATCCGGCAAAAGATGTCGTTAAGGTTTCTTTTGGAGACTTAAAAAATGCAAAAGTAGCGCAAATCTATAATTTAAGTGGTAAGGTATTGATGACCAAGCAAATGGATGGAGCTGAAGGTGAAATGGATATATCCTCATTGCCAAAAGGATTGTATATTATTAAAATCATTGATAGTTCCAACACGATTAAAACAATCAGATTGGTTAAATAATGATTAATTTAGATAGGCCGTTGGATTTTAAAATCCAACGGCCTATTATTTTTAGGTAAATCTGGATTATAGGTAGTTACGCCTTTTGGTTATATAACTTTCGATGGATTAGCTTTACCCTCTCTGAATCTTGTGCTTTGCGTGCTCCAACCCCAATTCTATCCAGGAAAGAAGCTCTTCTTCAGTCTGAAAAGCCTCCTCCCTAACAAATACAAATTCTTTCATGGGCCGGTTTGTGAAATCCATGGGTCGGGCATGTGGATTTTCTAAAATGATTTTCATTTTGTCACCCATGACCCTTACAACTAGCTCGTCTTTGATGACGCCAATTGTCATTTTTCCCCGATATAGAAATGAAAGGCCCCCGAACATCTTCTTTTCGGTAAAATCTTCCGGAAACAATTTTAAGGTTTTCCTTATTCTATTTGCCAAGTCCTCATTGAAAGCCATACCGAAGTTTTTATATTACATACCGTGCCTTAGCAGTAATACTTTGGTCGCTAAAGTTGCCTTCCAAATATTTTAAGTATCCCACAATACCTATCATTGCGGCATTGTCCGTGCAATATTCAAATTTGGGCACATAGGTAGCCCAGCCATACTTGGTTTCCGCATCCTTAAGTGCTTGCCGAATTCCTGAATTTGCGGATACCCCTCCACCAATTGCGATTTGTTTGATTCCAGTTTGCTTGGCGGCCTTTTTAAGTTTGCTCATCAGAATGTCTATAATGGTATACTGTATGGAGGCACAGATATCATAAAGGTTTTCTTCAACAAAATTCGGATTTTCCTTCACCTGCTTTTGTATAAAGTAAAGGATGCTGGTTTTTAGCCCACTGAAACTAAAATTGAGATCCTTGACCTTTGGTTTTGGGAAAGGAAAGGCCTTCGGGTTACCCATTTGGGCATATTTGTCCACCAATGGTCCTCCAGGATAGGGCAATCCTAAAATTTTGGCACTCTTATCAAAGGCTTCACCAACAGCATCGTCCAAGGTTTCCCCCAAGATTTCAAGATTGAAATAATCCTTGACCAATACTATTTGGGTATGTCCACCACTAATAGTGAGCGCTAAAAATGGGAACTGCGGTTTTGGGTTATTTTCTTCATCTATGAAGTGCGCCAATATATGGGCCTGCATATGATTAACTTCTATTAACGGGATGTCCAAACCCAATGCGAGCGACTTGGCAAATGAGGTGCCAACCAATAAAGATCCCATAAGTCCAGGACCACGCGTAAAAGCTATGGCGGATAACTGTTTTTTATCGATATTTGCTTTGGCCAATGCTTGATGGACCACAGGAACAATATTTTGTTGATGGGCCCTGGAGGCAAGTTCGGGTACAACACCCCCGTATTCCTCATGAATATGCTGCGTTGCCACAACATTGCTCAGTTTCTTGTTGTTGTGTAAAACGGCCGCTGAAGTATCGTCACAGGAAGATTCTATAGCAAGAATATATATATTTTGATGTTCCACTTAGTTTTGGAATAAAATTTGAAACAACAAAGGTAAAACAATAAAGCCCTATCAAAAAATTAAGAAAAATACTCCTTAGGATATTATTGGTGATCTTGCTGATATCAGTTCTAGGTACGGCCATCTTGTCTTTGCCCATAGTTCAAACGAGATTGGCAAAATTTGCCACGAATACCATCAACACAGAATTTGGGACAAATATTAATATAGACCGATTAAAATTTTCTCTCATATCCTGGGATACATCCTTAAGGGGTGTTTTTGTGCAGGACTATCAAAAGGATACCCTTTTTTATATCGATAGGCTTTCTACTTCCATCCTCAATATTAGAAACCTTGTGAATGGAAAATTGGAGTTTGGGGATATAAAGGTTGAAAAGCTCAATTTTAAGTTAAAGACCTATAAGGGTGAGGGTAGTAGTAACCTCGAGGTTTTTATTGATAAATTGGATGATAAAAAACCTAGGGATCCAGGAACACCACCATTTTATTTTTCATCTTCAGATGTAAAAATATCCAATAGTAAATTTAGGCTGATTGATGAGAACAGGGAAACGTATGAGGTCCTTGATTTTAAAGATCTAAATATAAACGCCAATAATTTCCTGATATTGGGTCCAGAAGTGACCTCTGAGATCAAGAAGTTAACATTTTCCAGTCAAAAAGGGCTAAAAGTGGAAAATATGGGGACTTCCTTCAAATATTCCAAACAACAGATGAGGTTTGATTCCCTTCGGATAAAAACACCAAAATCCAATATCAAAGGTAATTTGGTCTTCAATTATAACAGGGAAGATTTTGCAGACTTTCTCAACAAGGTAAATATCACCGCAAATTTTGAAGAGTCTACAGTGTCCTTTGATGAGTTAAATTTATTGTACAGCGCATTCGGCAGGGGTAAGGAAGCTTATTTTTCTGCTACCGTTAATGGCGTACTTAACGATCTAAATACGACCGATCTTTTTTTGCAATCGGATAATACCGGGATAAGGGGCGATTTTCATTTTAAAAATCTATTTACCAAAGCGGATCCATTCGTGATCAATGCACAAATGAGGAACGTGTCCACAAGCTATTACGAACTTAGATCTTTGATGCCCAAAATCCTTGGAAATAATATCCCTTCTGTTTTTGAAAAATTGGGCCAATTTACCATAAGGGGAACAGCAGGGATCACCCAAAAGGTCATTGAAGCCAAAGTGAACATAAATACCCTAATTGGTAGTAGTTATGCTGATCTTACGCTAACGGGTATAGATGACATAAACAATGCTTCCTACCAGGGATTTGTTTCCTTGATCGATTTTGATCTGGGTGAAATAGTCAATAATGGGAAATTGGGTAAAACTAATTTGGATGTCAATGTAGAAGGAAAGGGGTTTGTTCAGGAAGCACTGAATACTAAGGTCACTGGGGAGGTTTACAACGTAGAATTTAATGATTATGACTATAAAAATATAAATGTTTCCGGGATTATAAAAGACCAGTTGTTTGACGGGTCTTTGGTGTCTACAGATGAGAATTTCAAATTTGAGTTCAAGGGGCTGGCAGATTTAAAGGAGAGGCGCAATAACTTTAACTTCGTGGCATCAGTGGCTTATGCCGATTTTAAAAAGTTGAATTTTATAAAAGACAGCGTTTCTATTTTTAAAGGTAATATTACCATGGATGTTTCCGGAAATAGTGTGGATAACTTCATAGGGGACATCAATTTTACCAAGACCAGCTATCAAAATAAGAATGAGGTCTATTATTTCAATGATTTTAAAATCTCTTCCACGTTTGAAAAAGATACCGTAAGGGTCATAGATATTAACTCTCCAGATATTATTACCGGATACTTAAGAGGAAACTTTAAAGTGAATGAACTGGGCAAATTGGTCCAAAATGCCATTGGAAGCATTTACACCAATTACAAACCCTACCAGATTTCCGATGGGCAACGCTTGGCCTTTAATTTTAAAATTTACAATAAAATTGTAGAAGTCTTTTTCCCCGCAGTGGAATTTGGTCCCAACACTTTTATCAAGGGAAGTGTTATTGCTGATGAGGGCGACTTCAAACTTACCTTTAAATCGCCTAGTATTACTGCTTTTGGGAATGTGCTGGATAGTATTGATGTGAAGGTGGATAACAAAAATCCCCTTTTCAATACCTTCGTTTCGGTTGCCGATGTCTCAACAAAGTACTACGATGTAAAAGATTTCAACCTGATCAATACCACCATTAATGATACCCTGTTCTTTAGGACGGAATTTAAAGGGGGGAGTGAATACAATGATAGTTATAACCTAAACTTTTATCACACCTTCAACAATCAAAAGAAGTCCGTAATTGGACTAAAAAGGTCAGACCTTAGTTTTAAGGGCAATACTTGGGTGCTTAATAATGAGGGCAACAACAAGAACAAGGTCATTTTAAACAGTAAGTTGGATAGTATTACGATTGAGGAGATCGTAATGAACAATGAGGAAAATGAACAGATAAGGCTTAAGGGGCAATTGGCAGATTCTACCTATAAGGATCTGGAGTTGCAGTTTAAGATTGTTTCCTTGGATAAAATAACACCCAATATAGACAGCTTAAACCTAAAAGGAGAAGTTAATGGAGTATTAAATGTCCGCCAAAAAGACGGAATCTATTTACCCTCTTCCAACTTGGATATCCGCGATTTTACCGTAAATGACATCAGACAAGGGGATCTTTCAATAGGCATTGTCGGGAATCAGGACTTGACAGATTTTGTGGTCAACGCCCAATTATCCGATCGAAGTGTGGATAGGATGAGTGTGTTTGGTAAAATATCCAATAGGACCGAAATTCCGCAGGCAGATCTTTTGGCAAACTTTAATGACTTTAGTTTGGAACCTTTTAGTCCCCTGGGAGAAGGGGTTATTGATCGTATTCGAGGAGATGTTTCCGGAAATGCCCGAATTACGGGAGATCTAAATAATTTGGATATTAATGGGCAGCTCTCATTGAACAATGCGGGCATTGCTATTCCATACTTAAATGTGGATTATGCCTTTGACCAAAATTCCCAAGTACGCCTCTACGACCAGACCTTTTATTTTGAGAATATTGGATTAACGGATGTATCACAAAATACCCAGGCCAATTTAGATGGAAGGATAACCCATCAAGCCTTTAAAGATTGGAATCTGGATTTAAAGGTGAATACCAAAAATGATCGGTTCATGATCATGGATAAGCCTTACAGTGAGGACGAATTGTACTATGGGACAGGATTCCTGAACGGGACAGGGGAAATCTATGGATCTACCAAGGCTTTAACGATAAAGGTAAATGGAAGCACCGCTAGGGGTACCTCTTTGAAGATTCCGTTGAGTGATGTGGCCAGTGTGGGCGATTTCTCCTTCATAACGTTTATTGAAAAGAACAGTAAAAAAACGATAGAAGCACAACGTACCATTAAAACAACGGAAGGCTTGGAGCTGGAGTTCGATCTCTTGGTTACGCCCGAGGCCGAAGTGGAGATTGTGGTGGACCAAAAAACAGGGAGTTCTCTTAAAGGAACAGGGGAAGGGATCTTGTTGATAGAAATCAACACCTTAGGTAAGTTCAATATGTATGGAGATTTTGTGGTGGTCACAGGGGAATACCACCATAAATTCGGGGGAGTGATCGATAAAAGATTTAAAGTGAGACCTGGAGGTAGTGTGGTTTGGGAAAGGGATCCATTGGCAGCAACTCTAAATTTAGAAGCCGTTTATTCCTTGAATGCCAATCCTGCGCCCCTTTTGGACGATCCCGGATACACCAGAAGAATCCCTACGGATGTTGTGGTACGATTAAATGGTAGATTGGAAAGTCCTGAAATCAATTTTGATATTGAATTCCCAGGAACCAATTCTGTTGTAAAATCGGAGTTGCAATACCGTCTACAAGATCCAACGGTGATGGAGCGAAATGCGTTTTTCTTGATGGCACAGGGCACATTTGTAAATGAGGTCTCAGGAATTAACCAACAGGCAGTAACCGGAAACCTGATACAGACCGCCTCCGGTTTGTTGAACCAAGTGTTTGATGGGAATAGTGATAAGTTCGATTTTGGACTCTCCTATGAGCAAGGACAGCTCGCCAAGAGTGCGGACATACAGACAGAAAATAGGATAGGGGTGACCGTTTCCACACAGATCAGTGATAAGGTCTTGATCAATGGTAGGCTGGGAGTACCGGTTGGCGGGGTAAGTGAAACCGTCGTGGCCGGAGATGTTGAGGTACAGGTATTGTTGAATGAAGAAGGGACCCTTAGTCTTAAAATTTTCAATAGGGAGAACGAAATTCAGCAGTTTTTATCTAATAATCAGGGGTATACGCAAGGAGTGGGCTTGTCTTATGAGGTAGATTTTAATACCTTTGAACAATTGCTGGGCAGATTATTTGGGAAAGACAAAAAGAAGGAAAAGAAAAAGGCGCTTCAACCAAATTCCACAGCTATAATTGAAAAGGATAGTATTATCCGATTTACAGAAAAAAACGGGGATAACTAAATCCTTAAAATTCTAAATTTTCTGTTGCTTAATTACCCAAATGGCTAAAAATTGTTAACGAAAACGTTTGAGGTTTAGTCAGTTCGTAAAATAACCTTTACTTCAATTAGTTTATTGGAATAAGTTTCCTAGTTTTACTTTTTTAAAGATTTTAATGGGTTCAAATATAAAGAAAATAGGGGTTTTTACCTCTGGTGGTGACTCTCCGGGAATGAACGCTGCCATTCGATCGGTTGTGCGTACTTGTGCGTATATGAAAATTGAATGCATGGGTATTTACAGGGGGTATGAAGGGATGATAGAAGGCGATTTTAAAGCCATGGATGCCCGTAGTGTAAACAACATTATAAATAAAGGGGGTACTATCCTAAAGTCGGCTCGTTCTTTGGCATTTAGAACCAAGGAGGGACGTCAGCAAGCCTATGATAAGTTAACGGAAGCAGGTATTGATGCTTTAGTGGTTATTGGTGGTGATGGTAGTTTTACCGGAGCCTTGATCTTTAACCAGGAATTTAACTTTCCAATAATAGGAATTCCAGGAACCATAGATAATGATATTTTCGGAACTACCTATACATTGGGATATGATACGGCTTTAAATACGGTTGTAGAGGTAATCGATAAAATTAGGGATACGGCCAGTTCCCACAACCGATTGTTCTTTGTTGAGGTAATGGGTAGGGATGTTGGCCATATTGCATTGAATGCCGGTGTTGGTGCAGGTGCAGAGGAAATATTGATCCCTGAGGAAAACTTGGGATTGGAACGTTTATTGGAATCTCTTAAAAGAAGTAAGGCATCAGGCAAATCATCGAGTATAGTGGTGGTTGCTGAAGGTGATAAGACAGGTAAAAATGTTTTTGAGCTGAAGGAATATGTAGAAACCCACCTACCGATCTACGATGTTAGGGTTTCCGTATTAGGACACATGCAAAGAGGTGGTTCGCCATCTTGTTTTGATAGGGTACTGGCCAGTAGAATGGGAGTAAGGGCAGTAGAGGCCTTATTGGAGGGAAAGACCAATCTTATGGTAGGTATCCAAGACAATAAAATTACAATGACCCCAATAAGTAAAGCCATTAAAGGGCATACTAAAATAGATTTGGAGCTCATGAGAGTATCCGAAATAATGACAACATAAAAATTTAAAATTAGAGAAATGTCAAATTTGAGAATAGGAATTAACGGATTCGGTAGAATAGGAAGATTGGTCTTCAGAGCTACTGTGAAAAGAGATAATGTGGATATAGTAGCGATCAATGACTTGTTGGATGTAGATCATCTTGCATATTTGTTGGAGTACGATTCTGTTCACGGAAGATTCGATGGAACTATTGAAGTAAAAGATGGAAATCTTATAGTAAACGGTAAAACTATCCGTATTACTGCAGAAAGAGATCCTAAAAACTTGAAATGGGATGAAGTTGGTGCTGATGTCGTTGCTGAATGTACTGGTATTTTTACTACTTTGGAAACAGCGCAATATCATATTGATGGCGGTGCCAAAAAAGTGGTAATTTCAGCTCCTTCCAGCAATGCTCCTATGTTTGTAATGGGTGTTAACCATAAGGAAGTAAAAGCATCCGATACAATTGTTTCAAATGCTTCCTGTACTACCAACTGTTTGGCTCCTTTGGCAAAAGTATTGAACGATAGTTTTGGTATAGAAGAGGCTTTAATGACTACAGTACACGCAACAACAGCTACTCAAATGACTGTTGATGGTCCTTCCAGAAAAGATTGGAGAGGTGGTAGAAGTGCTCTATTGAACATTATTCCAGCTTCAACAGGTGCTGCCAA
>JBFIGS010000062.1:0-11808 GCA_041602195.1 Sediminicola sp.
GGAATATGTCCGGCAGTAGCAAGGAGATCTGCTGCAAAGACTAAAGTTTTTCCTTTGTATTTTATGTGAGGGATCATTTGTTTGTCCGTATGCCCATCCACAAATAGGATACCAAAGCCAAGCTCGGATTTTTCCATAAATGGGGTGCTGCTCCTTTCAATGAATTTGAGCTGCCCACTTTCTTGCATGGGAAACAGATTTTCTTTTAGGAAGGATGCCTTTTCCCTGGGATTTGGATTGGTGGCCCATTTCCAATGGTCTTCATTGGTCCAGAAAGTGGCATTTTTAAACGCGGGTTCATAGCCCGTTCTGTCTTTGTTCCATTGTACACTTCCCCCACAATGGTCAAAGTGTAAATGGGTCATGAACACATCTGTAATATCATCCCTGTGAAAGCCTACCTTTTTTAGGGAACTGTCCAAAGAATGGTCGCCCCATTGGTAATAATAACTGAAGAATTTATCGGATTGTTTATTGCCCATTCCCGTATCGATACGAATCAAGCGGTTCCCATCTTCAATTAAGAGGCACCTTGCTGCAATATCGATCATGTTATTGGAATCTGCCGGATTGGTTCTGTTCCAAATGGATTTTGGTACGACCCCGAACATGGCCCCTCCATCCAATTTAAAATTCCCAGCTTCGATAGGATATAATTTCATAAGTTGAAAAACAATTGACGCAAATTAAGCAAAGCAAATAGTATTTTGTTCATAAAGCGTGGTTTATTAGTGGTTTTTTAACATTTTTCAACTAATTTTCCAACGGATTTCCAATCATAGATTTCCCCAGTAAAAATGGGATTTTAGTAGTGGGAAGAAAAGATATTGAAGTCTCCGCTTCCTTAAAATTTTCGATGATTGGCCAAACCGGTGATTTGATGGGCCATTTGATTTAATCGACTTAAGATGGATGAAATAGTAGAGCAGGTATTGCATCATTTTAAATTGCCACTGGAAAAACCTGTGCTCATTTTTTCGTTGATATTATTTGTCATTTTGATGGTCCCCATCCTAATGAATAAATTAAGGATACCGGGAATCATAGGACTGATTATTTCTGGTGCCATCATCGGTCCAAATGGTTTTAACTTATTGGAGAAAAGTCTTTTTGTGGATTTGTTTTCCACGATCGGACTTCTATACATCATGTTTATTGCTGGATTGGATCTGGACCTTAATGATTTTAAGACCAATAGGAACAAAAGTATTTGGTTTGGGCTATTCACTTTCAGCATCCCTTTGGGGATTGGCTTTCCGGTGTGTTATTATTTTTTGGAGTACGATTTTGATGCGAGTTTATTAACGGCAAGTATGTTTGCCACCCATACCCTGGTCACCTATCCTATTGTGAGCAAGCTTGGGATCACCAAAAACCAGGAAGTGGCCATTACAGTGGGCGGGACCATTTTAACCGATACAGCGGTGCTTATTATTTTAGCAGTGTTGGTAGGGTCCCATGAGGGCAACCTAACGTATGTTTTTTGGCTTAAACTCCTCATTTCACTCTCTATTTTTATGGTGATCATGTTTGGGGTGGTCCCTCGAATTTCCAAGTGGTTTTTTAAAAAATTGGAAAGCGAAAAACACTCCCATTATATTTTTGTTCTGGCAATAGTCTTTTTTGCCGCATTCTTGGCCGAATTGGCCGGGGTAGAACCTATTATTGGTGCTTTTGTGGCCGGACTGGCGCTTAACAGGCTTATTCCTCACTCTTCTGTTCTTATGAACCGAATAGAATTCATTGGCAACGCCTTGTTCATCCCTTTTTTCTTGATCAGTGTGGGGATGTTGGTAGATTTTAGGGTGATCCTAAGCGGTCCAACAGCACTGATCGTAGCGGCCACTTTAACGATTGTGGCTATTTTTGGCAAGTGGTTGGCGGCCTTTTTTACGCAAATGATATTTAAATATTCCAAACTGCAAAGGAGGCTCATTTTTGGATTGAGCAGCTCCCATGCCGCGGCAACCTTGGCGGTTATCCTAGTGGGGTATAAGGCAAAAATTTTGGATGAAAACATATTGAACGGTACGGTGATCCTGATTTTGGCCACCTGTATTGTAGCTTCTTTCGTTACGGAACGCGCTGCAAAAAACTTGGTGGTTGCCATGGAGGATGAGACTTATTCACAAAACAAAAGCCAAGAAATAAACGAACATATCGTTCTGCCAATAGCCAATAATATCAACTTGGAAAAGGCCTTGGATTTTGCCCTGCTCATCAAGGATAAAAAATCTAGTTACCCCCTTTCCATTCTTACAGTGGTTCCCAATAATAGGGAGGCGGAAAGGAACATCACTAGGGCCAGACAGAAGTTAAAGCAATTGATAGACCATGCCACCGCCTCAGAAACACGTGCGGAGGTCATAGCGGCCATAGATTTCAATATTTTTAGCGGGATTGCCAGAACGGCCCGGGAAATCATGGCAAATATTATTATTCTTGGTTGGCCACAACGCACAGGAATTATCGATCAATTTTTTGGAAAGAAATTGGAAGTGCTGCTCTCCAACACCGACAAAACGGTCTTTGTTTGTCATTTTGAACAGCCTTTGTCCAACCACAAAAGAATCGTTGTTGTTTTGCCACCCTTGGCAGAATTGGAACAGGGGTTTGATAATTGGATGGGTAAACTAACCAAACTGGCATCGGAGCTGGGAATAGGTGTTTTATACTATTGCAACCCTGAGACTGAGAGTGCCATTGGGAGATACACAAAAAGGTCCAAAATCACCCAGAAAAACAAGTTTCAGATTCTTGAAATTTGGGAATCAGTTTTAGACGGGAAGCATCCTATAGAAAGAGATGATCTTTTACTGTTTATTTCGTCGAGAAGAAGTGGTATCTCCTTCCTGCCCATGATGGTGAATCTACCGGCAAAACTGGAAGAAAAGTATTCGCGCAACAGTAAAATTATTATTTACCCCTAGCCTTAATAATTTATACTATTTCTTCAATTGGCTGTAAGACATGGTTCAATTGTTGCGCAAAATAGATCATTGCCTTAATTTCCTGCACACTTAACAAACGCTCCTTTTTTTGGATCAATAAAGTAGTGCCGTTGGACTCAACATGATAGTAGGGGTTACTTTCGAAAAATAGGATGAGCTCATCTGTGAATAGGTGTTTCAATGCGGGAATGTCCTCCCCACTAAGATAGAAGCGTTTATTAAAGTCCGGATGGTTTTCTATGTCTAAATCTTCAAAACCTGCCAGGTGATATACAAAATGTAACAGCCCTTCCCTGTCCAAAGAAAAGATGGGAATGGGTTCTTGTAAATGTACATGCACAATGGTTGTTTTCACCACTTCCTTGGCAATAAACTCCCCCTCCGTAAATTCAACATCAAACACATTGAATATGCCATTGGGATCGGACAAATGGTTGTAGAGGTAATTTATTTTTCGGGTTTTGAAAAACACAAAATGATCCAGAAAATGGGTGTTGGAGCTTTTCTTGGGGATGTAGTTCCATTGGTATTCCTTCGCAGTGGCTTTTAGTTGTTTCTGGCGTTTTGTGAAATAACGCTCTATGGGCTTTAAAGTTCGGAAAGGGATGATTTTTCGTATGGCAAAAGGATGAATGGAATCTGCCTCATGTTTATCCAGACCTATAATTTCCAAGCTTCCCCCTTTACCCGTAAAGGTGTCGGCGTAGCTTTCAAGGCCCTCCATAACCGTATGGTCCACAAAACTACACATGGAAAAGTCCAAAATAACATCTTCGGATTCGGGAATCATATCCAGTTTGTACTTCAGTTTGTAGAAATTGAGGAAACTGCAAAAATATTTTACACTTACATAATAGTTTCCTCCGATTTGTTCTTTAAAAAGCAACACATTTGGTTTGAATAGATGACTAAAGAACAATGCAAAGCTCTTGTTGATCAAAATGTGGATCAAAATGGTGATCATGATTCCTGCACTAATTCCAGTGATCAGATTGGTAAACAAGGTGGTGATCAAGGTGGTGAGAAAAATGATGATTTGTTCCTTTCCGATTTTGGCTATTTTTCGAAAGTTTTTTGGAGTGGCCAACTTATATCCCGTGTATACCAAGATAGCGGCCAAGGCTGCCAATGGGATTTTACGCAGTTGTTCTTGAAAAAGGAGCACGAAGAGCACCAAGAACAAGCCGTGAAACAGATTTGAAGTCCTGTTGGTTGCTCTATTGTTCACATTTACGGAACTTCTCGCTATTACAGTGACCACATTCAACCCACCTAAAAGTCCACTTGCGATAGTTGCCACCCCCAATGCCTTTAAATCTTTATTGACATTGGACCTTCTGTTCTCCGGGTCTAGTTTGTCCACCGCCTTAATACTCAATAAGGACTCGATGCTAGAAATTAAAGTTATGGCAAAAACAACGACCAAAAATTCTTGTTCAAGGACCATAGAAAAATCTGGAAAGGCCAAATTGGAAAACACGTTTTTAGGAATATCCACCAAAAATGAAGGTTCCATTGGATACGGGATATTCATGGGCACCAAAATATAACTGAAGCCGACGGTAAGGATCAAGATCCACATGGGAGCGGGAATAAGTTGGAAGTATTGGTTCCTAATTTTAGAATAATAGATCATTATTAAAAGACTCAATACCCCTATACCTCCCGCTACATGTTCGGCGGTATTGTCAGAACTCAATAGGTTCATGATACCATTGGGAATTTGGAGCAATAGCGATAAAATACTGCCATGCTCATTATTGTGGCCAATCATGATATGGAATTGCTTGGCGAGTATCCCCAATCCTATGGCCGATAGCATTCCCTCTATGGCAGAGGCGGGAAAGAAATCTGCCAACCTCCCCATTTTTAAAAACCCCAAAAGAAGCATCAAGCCTCCAGAAAATACAATGGCCGCCAATGTAAATAGATATCCTTGGTAGAGGTCACCGTTGGCGAGGGTAGTTATGGCCCCCAATAAAACAATGACCAAGCCATTACCTGGCCCGGTAATGGTCACATTGGAACCTCCGAGAATTGATACAACTATACCACCCACAACAGCGGCTATGATACCTGAAATTGGAGGTGCGTCACTCGCTATCGCCAACCCCAGTCCTAGTGGCAGGGCGATAAGGGAAACCACAAACCCTGAAAATATATTCTGAGGTAAGGAGTGGATAAAGTTTTTAGTCTGGTTGGTTTTTTTTGATGTCAAGGTTCGTTTCGTATTATCAATAAATCGGTTGGTAAATCTGATAAAATATATTCAATGTCATGTGGAAAAATACGGTCAAAAATGGTCGATTTGGATGGTGCGTTCATGACCAAGAGGTCTGCACGGACCACTTCGGCATAATGACCAATGGAGTACCCCCTCTTTCCAAAAATACTTTGATTGTTAATTTTTATGGACTGTGTGTATATTTTTGGGAGGGCTCCCACGATTTTACGAACCCTGGATTCTTCCCTGTTCTTTAATCGTTCTTTTATTATTGAGGCCCTTTTAAGAGAACGGAGATCCTCAACTTCCACATGTATCTCTTTGTTCAAAATCTCTTCAACGATGGTAATTTGTTTTGCACCTAAGGTATTGGCCACATAAAAGGCATTGGCTATGGTATTTGGGGTGTCAGGGGCATTTAGGCCATTTACCACCAAATGGTTGCATGGTACCCGTATCTCGGAAGGCCTGATAAGTAAGAGAACGGAACAAGATACCTGTCGCGTTAATTTCCTGGCAATGGAGCCCACATAAAATCGGTACATATTTTCATGCTGTAGTGCTCCCAGTACTAAAAGATCAATGTTGAATTCAACGCAGGCCTTACGAATCGTCTTGATGGGCTTTCCTTCTTTCCATTGTATATCGATCGATAGGCCATTGGGTTCTATTTCCTTAATCAAGGCATTGATTTCATACTCTTTCTTCTCGGTTTTTTCACCTACATGGAGCAATATCAGCTTGGCATTAAAAAAATGAGCGATACGGATAGTCTCCAAAAGGTTTATATTGAGTTTTGGCGAAAATGCAAAACCAAATAAAATTTTCCGAAAAGATTGGTGACCAGTGTACATAAATCCTGTTTAGGCCCCAATATACCAAATAATAAACTAGAGGCTCCCTACGATGTGTTAGAGCACACATTTTTAAAATAAAAACATTAAATTTCACAAAAAAAATTGAATGGTTGAATTAGCAGGAATTATCATACTTGGAATTATAGCCCAATGGGTAGCGTGGCGATTAAAACTACCTGCTATTTTACCTCTGATATTAATTGGTCTTTTCGTTGGACCTGTATCCACACTTTTTACGGATCATGGGGAAAAATGGATAGAACCTATTTGGAATGGGGAAAAAGGACTGTTCCCTGGGGAAGGTCTCTATTATTTTGTTTCCTTGGCCATTAGTATTATTCTCTTTGAAGGCGGACTCACATTGAAGCGATCTGAAATTGCAAATGTAGGTCCGGTGATCACCAAATTGATTACGCTGGGCTCAGTGGTGACGTTTTTTGGTGCAGGCGTCGCTGCCCATTTTGTATTTGAATTAAGCTGGCAAGTATCTTTCTTGATTTCGGGACTTATCATTGTAACAGGTCCTACGGTTATAACACCAATCCTTAGAAATATCCCCCTGAAAAAAGATGTCTCCGCGGTTTTAAAGTGGGAAGGGATACTCATAGATCCCATTGGTGCATTGGTGGCGGTATTGGTGTTTGAATTTATCAGCGTTGGAGAGGGACAGGCCTATACCCAAACAGCATTGATCGAGTTTGGGAAAATTCTACTTTTTGGAACAACGTTCGGATTTACCTTTGCACATGCCCTGGCCTTTGCCATTAAAAAGAACTTAATCCCTCACTACCTCCTCAATGTGGTTTCCCTTTCTGTTGTTTTACTGGTCTTTGTAGAATCGGACATATTTGCCCATGAATCGGGGTTATTGGCGGTAGTGGTTATGGGTTTGGTGATGGGCAACCTTAATCTTCCCAACATTAAGGAATTATTGTATTTCAAGGAGTCTTTGAGCGTATTATTGATATCCATATTGTTCATACTGCTGGCAGCGAATATTAACATACAAGAATTGGAGCTAATTTTTAATTGGCAAATGGTTGTATTATTGGCCATCATTGTTTTTGTGATACGGCCCTTGGGCGTCTTTCTCAGTACGGCTGGGTCCGACTTAAAATTCAAGGAAAAATTATTCATAAGTTGGGTAGGCCCCAGAGGTATTGTAGCGGCAGGTATTGCTTCGCTTTTTGGATCCAAGTTACTGGCCAGTGGCGAACCTGGGGCAGAATACATAACACCTGTGGTGTTTACCGTGGTTTTGGGAACGGTACTGTTAAATGCCACTACGGCCCGGTTGTTTGCCAAAATGGTTGGGGTGTTTCTGACGAAATCTGAAGGGATCTTGATCATCGGGGCATCAAAGGCCTCTAGGTTGATTGCGGGTTACCTGCAACAGAACAAACGACATGTTGTCCTGATAGATAACAACCAATCGAATATAGAGAAGGCAAAAAAAATGGGACTGGAGGCTATTACGGCCAATATTTATTCCGATTCCTTGGCCGATAATATTGAATTGAACGATATGGGCTATTTGATGGCACTAACAGGAAATCCCGATATCAACATGTTTGCCATTAACAAATTCAGGGATCAGTTCGGGGAGAACGGCTCCTTCCGTCTAGTCACTGGAGATGAAATGAACGATCCGGAAAACAACCCAAAGGAGGGCCTTTTTTCCCATACGGATGATTTTATCAAGCTGATGGAAGCCTCTAGGCAATATCCTTCCATCCATGAAATTGATGTGAAGGACAAGGAGCACTACGAGGGATTGATAGAGATTACCAAATCGGATAAAAACATGGTACCCATATTTTTAAAGACTGCAGATGGCGAATTGAAAATTATACCGTCCTTCAGCAAGGAATTTGAAGATATTTCCGAAGGCTCTAAACTGGTTTATCTTGGTAAAGTATTGGAGGCGGACAAAGACACTGCCAGTCCGGTTGAGGAGAAGTAATTCCATTAAATAAGAATCCCCAAGAAATAATTTCTTGGGGATTCTTATTTACTTAATCGTTCAGCTTTAATACGGCCATAAACGCCTGCTGAGGTATTTCTACGTTTCCAACGAGTCGCATACGCTTCTTCCCTTTCTTTTGCTTTTCCAAAAGTTTACGCTTACGGGAAATATCCCCTCCGTAACATTTTGCGGTTACATCTTTACGGAGCGCCTTAATGGTTTCACGGGAAATAATTTTTGCGCCAATGGCTGCCTGTATTGGAATATCGAATTGTTGTCTCGGAATCAGCTCCTTTAACTTTTCACACATCTTTTTACCAATATTGGCCGCATTATCGGCATGAATCAAGGAAGAAAGTGCATCTACGGGCTGTGCGTTCAATAGAATGTCCACACGTACCAATTTTGAAGTGCGCATTCCAATAGGTGAATAATCAAAAGAGGCATAGCCTTTAGAAACCGTTTTTAATCGGTCATAAAAATCAAATACTATTTCTGCCAGTGGCATATCAAAAGATAATTCCACACGTTCAGGCGTCAAATAGGTCTGATGTGTAATAACACCCCTTTTGTCGATACATAGGGACATTACGTTTCCTACAAAATCGGCCTTGGTTATAATCGTTGCTTTTATATAGGGTTCTTCCACATGGTCCAAAGTAGAGGGATCCGGAAGGTCCGTTGGGTTGTTCACAATTAACGGAACCGTTGGTTCCTTACGGGTGAAGGCGTGGTAACTTACGTTGGGTACGGTGGTGATCACCGTCATATCAAACTCACGTTCCAAGCGTTCCTGAATGATCTCCATGTGGAGCATCCCCAAGAAGCCGCAACGGAACCCAAAACCTAGGGCCGCACTACTTTCTGGCAAGAACACCAAAGAAGCATCGTTCAGTTGCAGCTTCTCCATTGAAGAACGTAATTCTTCAAAGTCTTCCGTATCCACAGGATAAATTCCGGCGAAAACCATTGGTTTTACATCTTCGAAACCACCGATGGGATTTTTTGTGGGATTGGCAAAATCCGTAATGGTATCACCTACCTTAACTTCTCTAGCGTCCTTTATCCCCGTAATCAGGTAGCCCACATCTCCGGCCTTGATCACCTGTTTGGGATGTTGGGTAAGTTTTAACGTTCCCACCTCGTCCGCAAAATAGCTTTTGCCCGTGGCCACAAATTTTATTTTTTGTCCTTTTTTTATCTCTCCGTTGATGACCCTGAAATAGGTTTCCACCCCTCTGAATGGATTGTATACAGAATCGAATACCAAAGCTTGCAACGGTTCGTCAACTACTCCTTTAGGGGCAGGGATCCGATCTATAATGGCTGTAAGGATCTCTTGTATTCCCAAACCTGTTTTGGCACTTGCCGGAATAACATCTTCGGCCTTGCAGCCCAATAACTCCACAATATCATCCGTCACTTCTTCCGGATTGGCGCTTGGAAGATCTACCTTGTTTAAAACAGGGATAATTTCCAGATCGTTTTCCAAAGCCAAATAAAGGTTGGAAATGGTTTGTGCCTGTATGCTCTGGGCTGCATCAACAATAAGCAATGCCCCTTCACATGCGGCAATGGACCTGGAGACCTCATAGGAGAAATCAACATGGCCCGGAGTGTCTATCAAATTTAGGACATATTGTTCCCCATTATGCGTGTAGTCCATTTGAATGGCATGACTCTTTATGGTTATACCGCGCTCTCTTTCCAAATCCATACTGTCCAAAAGCTGGTCTTGCTTTTCGCGATCGGTCACGGAGCCTGTAAATTCCAATAATCTATCTGCCAGGGTACTCTTGCCATGGTCTATATGCGCAATAATGCAGAAGTTTCTAATATTCTTCATAAATGATGTAAGTGAAATAGCTTATTCAACACGTTTTAAGCAGATGCAAATATACTTTATTTGACCTGCATAAAATATCGGTTCCCAAGAAATTAGCACGAAACGACCAGAATGGAGTTAATATTCGCTGAGATTACAAATTTTGTAGTAGTACACTTCAAAAATTTTCTTAGATTTGGAGACCAACCCGAAAAACTTGAAATTTAGCTTCTTAGTTCTGATCATGCCCCTGATCATGCCGTTATGCCTATCTGCCCAAACCTATGAGGTTTCTGGGGCTGTAAAAGATAGAAATAATGAAGCTGTTGGCTACGCTAATGTCCTTCTGTTACAAGTATCCGATTCCGCAGTAGTGCAAGGAGCCTCCACCGATGAGGCTGGAAGGTTTGTTATAACCAACGTGCAACCTAAGACCTATTTAATAAGAGCGAGTTATATTGGCTCAACCTCCAACTTAATAGCAGTAGATGTAAGGAAGAACACTTCCATTGGCTCCATTATCATTGAGGATAGTTCTATTGATCTTGAAGGGGTGGAAGTCGTGGTAAACAAACCTACGGTCGTCCGCAAATCAGATCGCTTGGTCTTTAACGTGGAAAATACAATTGCCTCCTTGGGTAATTCATGGGATGTATTGAGGAAAACTCCTGGGGTGATCATGGTGAATGATCAGCTGAAAATAAAAAACCAGACTCCAACAGTATATTTAAACAATAGGAAGGTTCAACTTACCAATACCGAAATTAAAAATTTATTGGAAGGGGTTTCGGGGGCCAATATAAAATCCGTTGAGGTAATCATGAACCCTCCCGCAAGTTATGATGCCGAAGGAGGGCCAATTTTAAATATTATTACCAGTAAGAACATCACCCCAGGTTATAAAGGAAGTGTCAACGGGGATTTTATACAGGCTATTTTTCCAAAATACAGTTTTGGTACCAGTCATTATTTCAAGACGGAGAAGCTTAGTGTCTTCGCCAATTATTCCATTAGCCCAAGAAAGGAATACAAGGACAATGACGGATATATAAATTTTATAGAAAACAATGGGGTTTTTGCAAGGTGGCAGTCCACTTTTAATAGGACCACCAGATCAGCCGCACAAAATGCAAACCTTATTCTGGACTATGCCATTGATGATAGGAATACGTTTAATATCACCTCCAATTTAGCGGTTTCCCCTAACAAGACTTATGATAATATATCGGAGAACCTCATGCGGAATGCCCAAAATATATTGGACTCCACGTTTGTTTCAACTAGTAAGCTAAACATTGATCAGGCCAATTTAGGGATTGACCTTAACTACGTGCATACCTTTAAAAAGGAGGGGGCATCCTTATCTTTTAATGCACATTACACTGACTATAATTTGGACCAAAACCAATTCGTGTCTTCCGATTATTTTGATAGCTCCAATAATTTTATGAGGAATTTCAGTTTCCTGACCCAATCCAATCAAGATATTGAAATCTATACCGGGCAGGCGGATTATATAGACACTTTTGGCAGGTTGTCCTTGGAGAGCGGGGCAAAATTCTCCAATATCAATTCAAGAAGTGGCCTTGATTACTTTAATGTGATGGGCAACACCCAGACCATGAATTCATCCTTGTCTGACATTTATGATTATGATGAAACGGTTTTTGCGGGCTATATCACCATGGTCCAGAATTGGGACAGGTTTTCCCTAAAGGCGGGCTTAAGGGGGGAACAGACCAATGTGGAAGGGAAATCCATGAGCGTTGTCGAAACCAATGTACAGGATTATTTTGAGCTTTTCCCCTCCCTATACCTCTTGTATACCCACTCTGACAACCATTCATTTTCCTTGGATTACGGTCGTAAACTTTCCAGGCCCAAGTACCAGGACCTGAATCCGTTCCTATACTTCCTAAACGAAAACGTTTTTAACCAAGGGAACCCAAATTTAAGACCCAACTTCAGTCATAACTTCAATTTTA
>JBFIGS010000063.1:0-11774 GCA_041602195.1 Sediminicola sp.
AAAGGTGTCCCATGAAGTATTGATACTGATGTTCCCTGGTTCACCGAAAAAGGTGATACGGTCATTGATATCATTGTTATCCTCTTTCTTCAGGTATAGGTAAAAAACTTCTGGACTCTCCAATTCAGTTTTAAATTTAAAATTACCATTGCCTTCAACGTTCAGGGAGTCAATGGAAATTAAAGTGGAATCCTGTATCTTTTGTAAGTACAGAGTGCCTTTTTTAAGTCCTTTTACATTACCTGAAACGGTCATGGTCTGCTCGGTATCACCACCGCAGGATACCATAAAAAAGCCGATTAGGGCCAGAAATAAAATGTTCTTCATGTTGTTTGTTTAGTGCCGCAAATATGATGAAAGTTTATGAAAAATTAAATTTTTGAGGCAATTTCCATGAGGTAGGCGCATAATAAAGCACCACCGGTACCAACCACGTATCCAAAGACTGCCAAAAGAACTCCTACTGAGGTCAAAGAGGGGTGGAATTCTGCCGCAACCACTGGAGCTGAGGCTGCGCCTCCTACATTCGCCTGACTTCCTACGGCCAAAAAGAAATATGGTGCCTTTATTATTTTGGCTACTAGAATAAGGAGTCCAGCATGAATTCCTATCCATATAAATCCTATTGCTATTAATCCTGGGTTTTCTAGTACCATCCCTAAGTCCATCTTCATTCCAATGGTGGCAACCAAAATGTATATAAACACACTTCCAATTTTACTGGCCCCGGCTCCTTCGTACTCTTTGGCTTTTGTAAAAGATAAGAGAATGCCCAAAATAGTAGCTATGACCACCATCCAAAAGAAATTGGAGCCTAAAAAGGACAAAAAGCTTTTGGTATCCCTTACCGCTGCAAAGGAGTTGGTTAAAATCTCACTGAGGTAATCTCCGAAAAAATGGGCGATACCAACAGCGGTAAACGCAAAGCACAGAATAACCATATAATCGTTCAGAGTAGGTACCCGGGTAATTTTATCAGTATAATGAGCAACTTTAACTTTCAAGGATTCTATAGCAGAAGTATCGGCTTTCAGCCATTTGTCTATTTTTTTTGTTTTTCCCACTCCTAAGAGAATAATAGCCATCCAAACATTGGCGACTACAATATCAATAAGGACCATTCCCCCGTATTTTTCAGGATTATATTGGAAAATTTCCAGCATGGCCGCCTGATTCGCACCACCACCAATCCAGCTACCGGCAATAGTAGACAACCCTCTCCAGATAGCGTCAAAATCATTTCCTCCCACTGTTTCGGGTGAAAAGATGGAAACAATCAATATGGCAATAGGGCCTCCAATGATAATTCCGGCAGAACCGGTTAAAAACATGATCAATGCTTTGGAGCCTAAGTTCAAAATAGCCTTTAAGTCAATACTCAAGGTCATCAATACCAAAGCAGCGGGTAACAAATACCGGCTGGCCATAAAGTAGAGATTCGATTTTTCGTCGGAAACAATACCCAAGCTTGCTAAAATTGCGGGTAGGAGGTAACACATTAAAACTGCTGGAACCACGCTGTAAAAGGATTTCCAAAATCCTGTTCTACGTGATGAGGTATAAAAAATAAAACCCAAACAAAGGGCTATAAGGCCAAAAACAACGGTATCGTTGGAAATTAGGGGATCGTTCATGTATAAAGCAATTGTATGCCTGCCAAATATAATTAAATTATAATATGCTGCTTAATGAAATGGGCAACCCCGTCCTCCGTATTTTTTAGGGTGATGCTATTGGCGATCAGTTTTAGCTCCTCCCTTGCGTTCGCTACGGCCACCCCATGACCTACATATTGCAACATTTCCATGTCATTGTAATTATCTCCAAAGGCAATTACATCATCAAGGGTTTCCCCCTCTTTTAGCAACATTTGTATGGCCGATAGCTTGGAAATGGACTTTGGGGACAATTCAATCAGGGTTTCGTTAGATCTGTAAATATGAAGTTGATGGCCCAATTGCTTTTCGAGCTGTAAAAATGCTTTATCCGTGGCTATTTTAGTACCCATTAACATGATTTTGTGGGCACCAATTTGGCGATTTTGCCAGTCTTTGATGGATTCCAGCGTATCTCTGAAGATTGGTGTAGATTGTGTGTGGTGTATCTCCTTTCTAACACGTTCTGTATTGTCCTCCACATACCATTCGTCCTTGTGGTACAGACCTAATTTTATACCAAGGGATTCGGACAGATCGTAGACCTCATTTAGATGGTCCATAGTCATGACCGTCGAGAACAGCTCTTTTTTGCCGTCCAAGATCAAGGCGCCATTATAACAAATTATTGGTTGGTCTTCAATTCCCAAGTTTCGTTGTAGATAGGTCATGGACCTAGGCATTCTAGCGGAGACCAAAATAACCCTAATCGCGTTTTTGATTCGTTGTATCTCGGTTATGGTAAAATCCGAAACGTTATTTTTGCTCGATAGCAATGTGCCATCCAAATCTGAACATAAAACTTTAAACTTCATTTTAAATATTTAGCCAATAGGTCAATTTAAGATTGATGGATCTATTCTTTGGCTCAAAATTATTCACAAAATAATTATCGTTATACACAATGAAAAGATCTGAAAGTGGGGCAAAACGCCACTGTAATCTTGAATTTAACCCTAAGTTATCATTTTGGTTGCTGTATTGTACTAAAGTTGACCAAAAAATTGACTTGCTGAAAGTGATCTCTATTTTTGGACTTATCAGCCAAAGGTCAGCGCTGGAGTAGGGGGCTGGCAAAGAAATATTGTTATAGTCTACCAACAGGGATAAAAAGGCTTTGGGTTGAAATCTAAGGCTCAACTCACTCCTAAAGGACAGTCTTTCGCCATTAAAGAAACCACCGTAAGAAGGTTCGATGCGGTACGAGAATACTTTTCTTCTGTCCGAATTGAACTGCATTTCAAAATTTGTATAGTAATACCCCTGATCGGATGGCAAGGGAATACCCCCATCGGTATTGGAGGGGTCAAAACCGTTAATAAGATACGTGTAGTTGTTCACCATTCGGGCCTCCAATCTAGTCTGATTTTTAAATTCCGCACCCCATGAACTTCTAATTTCATAATCCGTATTCTTATAATCTAGTCCGGGAACCCAAGTGAATATTGGGAAGAAATTAAAGGCATGATTATTTATTTTTCCAGATTTTGGCCAAAAAATGCGTTCAAAACCAGTTACAGCTTTAATAATATCTGTTCTTCTTACGAAGCCAAGATCTGATCTAAAGTCATCTCCAATGTAAATACCATCTAAGATCACATTGAAAAAGCGGCTTTTGTAATTGAGGTTAAAACCAGTGGATAGATCTTTGTTGCTCTCTCCATCGGGTTCAAATGATTTGTGGGCATAGAGCTTGCCAGTCCATGTGTTATCTGCTGAGGCTAAATTATAGTCTATTCCCAGGACCCTGTTATAGCGTTCATCCTCTTCCAAGAAATCGTAATCCTTAAACGACTGACGGTTTACGAAAAACATGCCTATGTTGGATCTGGAGAACAACTTCTTTTGTAGCACTAACATGGTATTGTTGTTGGACGCTATCTCATTCTCAAGATCCTCCTCTGTTTGAATGTTCAAGAGCCCTAATCGCCAATCATTACTTAATTTTCCACTCAGCCTAACCCCTCCTATAATATTGTTCTGTATGGAGTTTCCAGCGGTATCCCTAGCTATTCCTATACGACGTGAAAAGAAAGGGTTTGCATCTCTTCGACCACCAAAATCTCCGAATAGGTCACTGTTATCTATAAAAAATTGCCTTTTTTCTGGAAGGTTAATTTCAAACCGCGTAAGGTTGGTGACAACATCATCCACTTCAACATTGGAAAAATCCGGGTTCAGGGTGATATCCAAGTTCATACCATTTCCAATGGCCAATTTTGCATCTCCTCCTACCTTGAAATTGGATAGGCTTTCATCATTCTCATAATTCTTTTGGGCGATAGTGTTGATATAGGGAATTAGGGCTATAGGCGTTTTTGATTTTCCCAATGGCTTTTCAAAGATCATATCCTCCATAAAAGCCAAACTAAATATCAGTTGGTTTTGGGGGATTTTAGCGAATGTGCTGGTCTCATTGGTTTGCATATCGAAACGATAGGTATTGAAACGCCATTTTGTTTCCCCTTCCTTAAATTTAAAAGAAGTAAGGGGTATGGCCATTTCCGCAATGTAATATCCATCATAGATTTTAGATTCCCCTTTCCATTTGATGTCCCAAGAAGTATTAAAGCCACTAGTGTCCGATCCTCCGCCTGAGATTAGGGCTTCCCTTTGAACCCCTAATGGGTTGGTACCAAATAAAAAGGCATTGGTCCCATCGTTAAACGTATCGAACATCAAACTTATGTTGTCATTGCCTCCTGCTCTAAAATCGCGCTTAAGAGAAGGGATGATGAAGTCGTTTCCTTCTGTATATGCTTTAATACTCACGTACAAGTGAGTATCGTCGTATAACATTTTTATCTCTGTCTGCTGTATGGCGGGGATTGAATCGGAAGGAAAATATTGTTGCATTTCCCCAATGGATTCGGCATTGTCCCATGTTGGGTAGTCCAAAACTCCGTCTATTGTAATTTTATCCGTGGTGTACTTTACGATAAAGGATTTTTTTTCATTTTGACTGTAGGTACTGGTCGTAAATAGTACGATGGCAAGAAATAAAAATATTCTAAACATGAAGCATTGATTCTTTGGAGCCTAAAAATAGTGGTTTAAATCGTTAAAAAAATCCCAAAATTCCAAATGAAATCATTCCTTGTCTTTTTTTGGGGCCCTTTTTGCCTCTTTTAAGCTTTTCATCAACATCCATTCTATTTGTCCGTTCACACTTCGAAATTCATCTGCGGACCATTTCTCAATGGCCTTTAGCATATCTTCATTTAACCGTAGGGCGAAGGCTTTTTTCTTGCTCATATTCAAGGGTTGATAAATGCTGTTATTAAATCGACAAGTTTACTCGATAAGGGATAGTTTTCCTGAAAATAGGATTTTTGATTTTCCGATGTGGAATATACGTCCTTGAGGACGTGGTTCATCTTTGGTACCAACTCGCCTTTGGCATTGGGTTGGGCCTCTTTTAATCTCTGAAAGTCTTTTTCGGTTACCTGGAGGTCTTCCTCCCCATTTAGCAATAAAATGGGAATGTTGATTTTTTTAATTTCTGCTACGGGATCCAATACCATCCAGGATTTGATAAAGCTCTGGTTCTGCGGCTTAAAAAGCTGCATCAGAAAGGGGTGAACACTAAGAATAGTATCCGTTTTCTTTAGTTCTGTAAAGTGTTCCTCAGCTAATTTGGCCAGATCGGGGTTCTGATTATGTAGTTGTTCCATGATTGTGTTATCGATGGTTTGCCCTGGGCCTGCAATGGAAATAAACCCTTTGATCTCTGGGGTAATACTGAGCATTCCCACCAGGGATCCCTGACTGTGGCCTATTAAAAATAAGGAGGTAAATCTTGGATCATTTTTAAAGTGGTCAATCGCAATCTTGACATCAGCTATGAAAGTCATAATGGTAATACCGCCCAATTTGTCTAGGTTAGACGGGGTAGCCGTTCTTTTATCATATCTATAGAAGGCAATCCCCCTTTTGTTTAGACTATCCGAAAGGGCCTTTATATAGTTGGCATTTACCCCTACGCCTGCCTGGTTTCCATTTCTATCAATATTCCCCGAACCATGGATGAAAATGACCAAGGGTAATTTGGATTGGAATTCAGGTAGGGAAAGAATTCCAGGAAGTTCTATTTCACCATTTTTCAAAGTCAATTCCTCTTGTGTGATTTTCTGGGAAAGGGCAACAACGGGCAGTAATGCAAGCAGTAAAATAAGTGATTTCATAGGATAGCTATTTATCTGAATTTGTCCCTTTCCAAATAGGCCTTTGCTGAGGTAGAATGGGACATGGCGCATACACTGACGCGCCTCCAGCCCTCTCTTGCCAGCTTGTTTGGTTGGTCCTCAAATTCCTGATCCGGGTTGCCAAACACCTTTCCTTTTTGTTTAACGATTTTATATTCCTTCATTTTTCTTTTTTAGATAACGATCAATAATCATCGCTGCCTCAGATTCCTTTTGTGTTCCAATCAATATTTTCTTTCCCGATCTTAACACAAGCTGTATGCCCCTATTGCCGGAAACATTAAATGCCTTTCCATTTTTAAGGGTTATCCTATAGCCCCAGCCCCCATATTCCATAATTGGACTATAGTTTCTAACGTAACACTCTTTTATATCCGCCCAAGGGATGGTTTTATTTTTGAAGTGAAAGGGAAGAAATCTATAGTGTATGCCCCTTTCGTCGATTTCCGTTTTTAATTGTATAATGTAGAATAACAAAAGCGTAAACGAAAGAACTACTATGACTACCAACTGCCCCATAGTATCTTCTGGCGAGACATGGCCCACTGCAGCTTTTGCCACAAACCATTGGTACAAAGAATACATTAGGAATGCCAATATGCCCAAAGATGCGAGTCGCATGGGCCATTGGTTAAATTTTTGTGTCTCTTGAAAAACCCTCATGTATTAATGGTTTAAGGTTCCGGCATTAACAATGGGAGAGGCGTCTTTGTCCGAACATAGTACGACCATTAAATTACTCACCATGGCCGCTTTACGTTCATCGTCCAGATCCACCACTTGTTTTTTGCTCAGCTGATCCAAGGCCATTTCTACCATGCTTACAGCACCTTCAACGATTTTGTGCCTCGCCGCCACAATCGCTGTGGCCTGTTGTCTTTTGAGCATTGCATTGGCTATTTCCTGTGCGTAGGCCAAGTACCCAATCCTGGCTTCCAATACTTCTATCCCGGCCATGGAAAGCCTTTCCTGGACTTCCTTTTCAAGTGCCTCGCTCACTTCATTGACACTGGAGCGGAGGGTGATGTCTTCCTTGTGACCTTCATCGGCAAAATTGTCATAAGGATACATACTCGCCAATTTTCGAACCGCCGCATCGGTCTGTACACGAACAAAATTTTTGTAATCGTCCACATCAAATGCTGCCTTGTAGGTGTCGGTTACGCGCCAGACCAAAATGGTGCTGATCATGACCGGGTTACCCAACTTGTCATTGACTTTGAGCCGTTCACTATCAAAATTGCTCGCCCTTAAAGAGATGGCTTTTTTTGTGTAGAATGGTATGACCCAAAAAAGGCCATTTTTCTTAATGGTGCCAATGTATTTTCCAAATAGTAGTAGAACCCTAGAGTTATTGGGGTTGACCAACACAAAACCAGGCAACATGAAAAGGGCTAGGACAATCCCTATGATATAAATAGGTGACTCCCTAGTGATCAATAGGAATGTGCTTGCTATTGCAATAGTTAAAAATACCAATAGCATGATATAGCCATTGAACGGAACTAGATTTTTTTCGTGAGTCATACCAGTAATTTTAAAATGATATTATTATGATATCATAAAGATATGATAATTTGGTTAATATCAAAATTAAAATACTGAATTACAGCGTGTTATTGTTAGTTGCTGTTGTTCTTGAATTTTTTCGTTTTTGTTTTATTGGGGTTTTTGAAGAGGCGTTTAAAAAATCCATCCCTTTTAACAGGTTCACAATCCAATTGATCCAATACTGATCGGCTAGGGTTTTCGAAACGAGCCTGGGTAATACCATTAAATTGTTTTTCCTTGTTCAATTTCTGCAACCACAAGGCAAAAATTGGCAATGCCGCATTGGCTCCCTGACCTAAACTCGTGCTTTTAAAGCCTATTTCATAAGTGTCCAATCCTACCCACGTAATACTTACAAGCTTAGGGGTTATACCAACAAACCAAGCATCCTTATTGTTTTGGGTGGTGCCTGTCTTACCCGCAATGGCATTGGGCAAGTTGTACTTTGATCTTATCCTGGCTGCAGTTCCTTTATCAACCGTTGCTTTCATCATTTCCAAAAGTAGCATGCCCGTTTCTTTTGAGAAGGCAGGTTGTTTTGCGATTACGGGTTGAAAGTTTGCCAAAATAGAGTCTTTGGTATTGGCAATATGGGTTATGGAAAAAGGGGTTACGGATTTGCCTGCATTTACGTAACTGGCATAGGCTCCGATCAGCTCGTTTATTTTTATTTCTGCGGTACCCAGTGCAAGAGAAGGAAGATGGGGCAGGTTGCTCGTTATTCCCATTTTTTTGGCTTGCCCGATAACATTGGGGATACCGGTTTCTTCCAACACTTTAACGGCCACCGTGTTTATGGAATTACTCAAGGCCTGTTCCATAGAATAGTTGAGATAGGTCTCATCTTCCTTTCCTGAATTGCTGGGAGACCAACCTTCCAAATTATCATAGGCAACCTCTTGGGCGGAAAAATAGGTGCAAGGGGCGATGCCTTTTTCTATGGCAGCGGTATAGACGATGGGCTTAAAAGTAGACCCTACCTGTCTTTTGCTTTGGGAAATATGGTCGTACTTAAAATATTTAAAGTTTACACCGCCTATCCAAGTTTTTACCGCTCCCGTTATGGGATCTATGGACAAGGATCCGGTATTTAGGAATTTCATATGATGCTGAATACTGTCCATGCTACTTGCCTGGAGGGTCTTTTCCCCTTCCCAGTCCATCAGCGTCATGGTATGTTTCTTATTAAGGCTATCCAAGATTTGTTCTTTACTTAGCCCAATGCGTTCCAAACTTCTGTAGACTGGTGAATTTTGAATTTTTTTCTGGATCAGTTTGGTGTCTTTGAGCCATGGCGCATTGGATCCATAACTTTTTTCAAAGCTCTGTTGTAATGCCTTCATATGTTCTGTCATAGCCTCTTCTGCCAATACCTGCATTTTGTAATCCAAGGTGGTGTAAATTTTCAGGCCAGACGTATAAATATTGTACTCCTCCCCGTTGGAGTTTTGTTCTTTTACCCATTGCAGGAGCTGTTTTCTTACCTCTTCCCTAAAATAGGGCGCTATCCCATCATTGTGGTCAAATTCCCTGTAATCTAACGCTGTGGGAAGCCCAGAGAGGGAATCTTTTTGTGCTGTGGTCAGATAGGAGTTGTTGGCCATGGCATGTAGAACCAGATTTCGTCTGTTGAGGCTGTTTTCCGGAAACACCCTTGGGTTGTACCCATAGGTGGCTTTGAGCATTCCGATCAAAGTGGCGGCCTCTTCTACCTTTAGGTCTTTCGCTTTCTTATTGAAAAATTTCAGGGAGGCACTTTCAATTCCAAAGGTGTTGTCTCCAAAGGAAACGGTATTTAGATAAAGGGTAATCAATTCTTCCTTAGTGTAAAGATCTTCCAGCCTAGAGGCTACCATCATTTCCTTTACTTTGTCCACAGCCAAACGTACTTTGCCGTTAGGGACTCTTGGATATAGGTTTTTGGCCAATTGTTGGGTAAGGGTGCTTCCTCCTCCTGCCGATTGGTCTTGTAATAGAATAGTCTTAAAAATAACCCTTAACAAACTAGGATAGTCAATTCCGTGGTGCCCATAGAAACGTTCATCCTCAATGGCTACCAAGGCATCTATCAGGTGTTGGGGCAGGTCATTGTACGTGATCGGTTGCCGATCAAACAAATAATATTTTCCAATGAGCACACTATCGGCCGTATACACCTCAGAAGCCCTTTGGTAATTAAAATCTGAAAGGTCTTTTTTGGACGGAACTTTTCCCCATGCGCCTATATAGATGCTAAGAAGGAATAATACGAATACCAGTGCCAGTCCCAATGTGATTCGAACCGCAATTTTTAGCACCTTATTTTTTATTGGTTTGGAAATCAATCTATTAAATTTTTATGTCGCAAGATGGCGCAAAAAAAGCAAAATCTTTAGACCATTAACAATACCTTAATGTATGATTCTCTATTTTTGTCCAAAGGTATAACGTCATCGCACTTAGATGTGCTACCATTACATATTTTCTTAATTCGATAACAATACAAGCATGAAAAAACTCACTTTTTTGGTATTCTTGGTAGTCCAATTCTCTTTTGGTAATGATATCTTCTGGGGTAAAACAGGACATAGAACCGTGGGGGAAGTTGCTTCGCAACATCTTAGTGGAAAAGCAAAGAGAGCCATAAAGGAGATCTTAAAAGGGGAAAGTTTAGCACTGGTTTCCAATTATGCAGATGATATTAAATCGGATCGTAGCTATTCAAAGTTTGGACCATGGCACTACGTCAATTTTCCAATGGACAAAAAATATAATGAGGTAGTTCCAAGTGCCTATGGGGATTTGGTCAAGGGGATAGAAACCTGCATTGCTATAGTCAAGGATCAGAACAGCTCCGATGAAGATAGGGCTTTTTATCTAAAAATGTTGGTGCATTTTATTGGTGATCTCCATCAGCCACTACATGCTGGAAGGGAAGAGGATAAAGGAGGTAACGATATACAATTACAATGGTTTGGTAAAGGGACCAATCTGCACAGGGTTTGGGATAGTAATCTGATCGATCAATTTGGGATGAGCTATACAGAACTGGCTGGTAGCATGCCTTCACTTTCCAAAAAGGAACGCATGGCTATCCAAGAGGGAGATGTATATGATTGGGTGGAAGAATCCCAAGAATTGGCAAAAGAAGTTTACGGCTCTGTTGAGGTAGGCGAGAAGTTGGGATATGAATACAGTTATAAGTATACCAATACTGTCCGCACCCAACTTCAAAAGGGCGGACTTCGTTTGGCCAAAGTATTGAACGATCTTTTTTAATATAGTCCAGGGCTATATTACGGGCAGATTTTAATAATCTTTCTGGGAATATACTTTGTGTTTCTCAAATGATCACCCTATAGGTAAGGTTAATGCGTTCTGAGACAGGTTTGGCCGTTTTAGGGATTTGATGTAACCAGTGGTGTTGTGTAGACCCCTTCATCAATAGGAGGCTGCCATGCTCCAATAACAATTTATGCTTTAATTCCTTCTGTTGTCTGTGCTTTAGATGGAAATAGCGTTCTTGTCCCAGGGTTATGGATGCTATTACCGGATTTTTTCCCAATTCCTTTTCGTTATCTGCATGCCAACCATTGCTATCCTTGCCATCGCGGTAAAGATTTAAGAGGCAGGTGGTGAAACTGTTTTTTGTTATAACTTCTATCCTTTCTTTAATATCCAATAATTCCACGGTGAAATCATGTGGTTGCATGGTGATATTGGAATAGGAATACGGTTTGCCATTAATACCAAATAGTGCAGTAAGCCTGGGCTGGGCATGGGTCTTGCCAAATATTTTAATCTCGTCCTGTTGCCATGGTACGGTATTTTTGAACACTTCAAAATAGGTGTCCGCTTCTATGGGTTCCAAAAAGTTGGGATAATAGGTGATGTCCGCATCAGGGAGCACCAATTTTTGTGGCTCTGAAAACAAATTGCGCATTATTGTAATACGGCTTTTAATTGGTTGCGATACTCAGACGGGTTTTGGCCTGTGAAGGCCTTAAAAAGTTTGTTGAAATGGGAAAAATTGTTGAATCCGCTTTCAAAACAGACGTCTGTTATGCTAATTGGTTTTTCTGCCAATAATTTGGAGGCATGAACCAAGCGGTATTCATTGACAAACTGTGTAAACGTTTTATTGGTGATCTTTTTAAAATATCGGCAAAAGGAAGGCACGGTCATACTTGCTAAATCGGCCACCTCTTCCAAGGTAATCTCCTCTTTAAAATAAGTTTTGACATGATTGAAGATGACATTGATCCTGTCATTGTCCTTTACCTCCGTCTCCAAAGAAAATCCTGCTGCATTCAAAATCTTGAAATCTTGCGAATTTCCTAATTCATTTAAGATATTTAAAATGGAAAGCAAGCGCTGGAAATCG
>JBFIGS010000064.1:0-11712 GCA_041602195.1 Sediminicola sp.
CTTTAGGAATGAGATTGTTGCAAGACAGTTTATTTTCCGTCAACGGGAGTTTGAACAAATGGAACTGCAATTTTTTGTAAGGCCCGGAACTCAAAAAGAGTGGTACGAGCAGTGGAAAGAAACGCGGATCAAATGGCATAAATCCTTAGGTTTGGGACAAGACAATTACCGTTTCCACGACCACGATAAGTTGGCGCATTATGCAGATGCAGCCGCCGATATAGAATTTAAATTCCCGTTCGGATTTAAGGAATTGGAAGGAATTCACTCCAGAACCGATTTTGATTTGAGTAGCCACGAGAAATTTTCAGGTAAAAAGCTTCAGTATTTTGATCCTGAACTAAATGAAAGTTACGTGCCCTATGTAGTAGAGACCTCTATTGGTGTGGACAGAATGTTCCTTGCAGTTTTCTCAAATTCGCTTCAGGAGGAGGAATTGGAAAATGGAACTACAAGAACGGTTTTAAAAATACCAGCAGTATTGGCACCAACCAAAGCCGCAGTATTGCCATTGGTCAAAAAAGATGGTCTTCCAGAAATAGCCCATGAGATCATTGATGAATTGAAGTGGGACTTTAAAGTAATTTATGACGAAAAGGATGCCGTTGGACGTCGTTACAGAAGACAGGACGCCGCAGGAACCCCATTTTGCATTACTGTAGATCACCAAACTTTGGAAGACAAAACCGTAACCATACGTCATAGGGATACCATGGAACAGCAAAGGGTTGCCATTTCTGACCTAAAAACGATCATTTCCCAAGAGGTGGATATGAAAAATTGGCTCAAAAAAATGTAATATCGTTTACAGCTTATAACTGAGCTGTAAACTACCATAATAATTTCTGGCATTACCGGGGTAGTAGTATCTGGGCGCTGCCCCGCCAAAGCCAACAGCATTGATCAATACGGATTGGGCATATTGTGCATCAGAAATATTGTTCACTCCCAAATCCACGCCGATCATAAAATCCCTGGCTATCTCTTTTTTATAGCCCAAGCGAGTATTTAAAATGGTAAAGGCCTCGCTGTATAAGGTAGTTGCGTCATCAAGAGGAATTTCATCTATATGCTGTAGGGTCGTGTTCCAGTAAAAACCACTGGAATGTTTCAGTTGTATTCCTGTATTTATTTTGTTTTTTGGGACACCCGTCAGAGGATTACCTGAGTAATCCGAATCTCCATCTACAAAATCTATAAACTTGTGGTTGTTGAGGGTATAACTTAAAAATGGATTTAAAGCCAAATCTGGGGTTATTTTAAACCTATAATTGACGTCCACTTCCAAACCTTGGTGTTTGGTCCTTCCAGCATTTTTGCCAATAAATTGATCCTCTCCGACTCGTTGGGCCACCAATAGATTTTTTATGTCCATTTGATAAATAGCGACTTTTAGTTGGAGCTTTTTGCCTGCCAAAAATACATTGGTGCCCAGCTCATAGTTAGTACCAGTCTCTTGGGCAATATCAGGATTTATGATTCCTCCAGGGGTTAACGTTTCCTCGAGACTTGGGTTGGAAAATCCTTTGCTGATATTGGCGTATAGTAAATGAGTATCAGAAAAGGCATAGCTTACATCTAGGTTGGGCAGGAATACGGGTTTAAAATCCCTTTTTGCACTCTTGTTGTCTTCTTCAGTATTAAAGATGTCTTGGAAATCGTAAAAGGTGTTATTGATGTTAAAACCAGCCTGCACAAGGAGCCTACTGGACAATGGCAGGGTTATGGCCCCAAAAATATTCAATTGCCTCCTAAATTCCCTATTATTGCTTATTTGGCCTCCCTTAAGGCTGCCATTTCCATTATTGTCTCGATATAAATTTTCAAAGGTTCCCCAATGGTACTCGTCCTTGTACAATTCGGATCCAAAGGAATAGTTGGTCTCCCCTGTTGGAATGGAAAAACTACCGGTAAAGTTTGTTCTAAACCCAAATCCATTGGTGAACTCATCCAGGATATTAAAAGGCCTGGGCTCATAATGGTCCAAGTAGCTATAAAATATGCTGGTAGCGTTTTTTAGCTTTTTTGAAAATGCATGGCTGTATGTCAATCCTAACAAGGTGTATTTATTCGCTTCAAAGCCTTTGGCCTGTTTCCATGTGAAAGCGGCTTGTTTAGGGTCTTCATCAAACGCATCTTTGCTAATGGAACTAGGGATTTGGGCTGTATAGTCGATATAATTTACCAAGAGTTCAATTTTATTCCGGGTGTTTATCGAATAGGAGGTGTTCAAAAGAACCGCATCCCGCTCAAAACGGCTATTTTCCCTATATCCATTGGTTTCCATATGTCCATACTTTAGGCTTAGGTCAATGTTGCCACTACGGTGGGAAAAATCTAAATTGTTTTTTAGAAGTTCATAGGAGCCAAGGGTAAAATTGTTGGACAACACGGAGCCATCTGTTTTTTGGGTTTTGGATTGCAATAAAATTGCCCCGCCCAAATTGGAGCCATAAGCACTTCCTTTAGGGCCCTTTATGACTTCGATAGATCCTAAATTTTCCAAGTCAAATGCTTCAATTGTGGAGAACCCCGTACCATTGGTAATCGGAATTTCGTTGTAGTAGAGTCGCAATTTATCCGTGCCATAGGGCGTACGGGCGCCTACACCCCTAATCGTAATCCTATTGGTGTTAAGTGCTCCCGACAATAAAAAGACCCCCGAGATCTGGTTCATTGAAGAAGCAATATCCAGCGGACTGTAATTTTCAAAGGTGGTGGCACCAATGATATCGGTGGCGGTAATACCTATGATCGGATTCGACACCCTTTTATCAGAAATTACAACCTCTTCAAGCTGGGTAATGCTGTCTTTCTTTATTTCTTGACCCATAAGAATTTGGGCAAGTAAAACTAATGGTACAAATAACTTATAATTCATCTAAAATCTATATCCTAATGAAATACCTCCGCGACTCACAATTTCCGGAGCAGTTTCATCACCCAGTAAATTTCGCCCCAGCCCAGTATATATTTCGGCAATGAAACCTCTTTTTGTAACAAATTTACCACCAACGGAGATACCCAATGCAAAATCTGTGTAGGTTTCCCCAGAATTGGTTTCATTCCCTTGGTCATCAAACGAATAATAGTAATCCTCCCCTGAATTAAGCATTCCAAAACCCTCTACAAAAAAGCCTTCGGCATATTGTTTGGAAAAGTATTGTCTGTAGTAAGGGGTTATGGAAAAATTCCGGAAATAGTCTAAAATTTCATTATCATTTCCAACATTAAAAAGTACACTCACCCCCAAGGAGGCCTCTTCGTGCAGCAAGCGTTCATAGGACAAATCCATATAGGTAAATGCAATTAGATTGAACGCATTTATCTTGAACTCGTCCCTTGGTTGGGAATCATTTGAGATATCTTGTGACTGGCCCAAACAGACTACGGATATAATCAATGCGGTGGTTAATAGTGTTTTCATGTGCACTTGGTTGATTTTGAAGGAAAGATAAGAAGGAATTGTTTTGCGGAGGACAATAGATCAAAAAAAAGGCAACCATTACTATTTTATGTGTCATCCTTAGAAATAGCAAGGGTGGTAGTTCTGGGGAAATTAGATTTCCAGGGCCAAATCCAAATTAAATGTTAAACGCGAATAAATAGAAAACCTACCTTTCCCTTCTAGCAAACATTGTCTATTTTTAGCCTTTGTTAATTTGAACAAGGTAAGGTGGAGTTATTTGAAACTCTGCCCTTGTTAAAAAAGTAGTGATTTGAAAATAGTTTCTTACAATGTAAATGGCATTAGGGCAGCCCTAAAAAAAGGTTTTCTGGATTGGTTACAAGCCGTTGATCCAGATGTGGTTTGTCTCCAGGAGATAAAGGCAAACGAGGATCAGTTGGACTTAGAAGTATTCGAAGCTGCTGGATATCCCTACCACTATTGGTATAGTGCCCAAAAAAAAGGGTATAGTGGAGTTGCCATATTATCCAAGCAAAAACCGGACAACGTGGTTTTTGGCACCGGAATAGATTATATGGATTTTGAAGGAAGAAACGTTAGAGCCGATTTTAATGGAGTTTCGGTTATGAGCTTGTATTTGCCTTCGGGCACCAATATAGCTAGATTGGACCATAAGCTGCAGTATATGGCCGATTTTCAGGAGTACATAAGTGATTTAAAGAAAGAACGCCCCCATCTTGTTATTTGTGGGGACTATAATATTTGCCACGAGGCCATAGATATTCATGACCCTGTTAGAAATAAAAATGTTTCAGGGTTTTTGCCTGTGGAGAGGGAGTGGATTGGAGATTTTATGGGGAACGGTTTTATTGATAGTTTCAGACATTTTAACAAGGAGCCAGACAATTATACATGGTGGACGTACAGAGCCAATGCCAGGGCCAATAATAAAGGTTGGAGATTGGATTACGGCATGGTCAGTGAACCATTGTTGCATCGCTTAAAACGATCTGTGATTTTGTCCGAGGCAAAGCACAGTGACCATTGTCCTATTTTATTGGAATTGGACCCAATTAGTTAATGCTGGCAACAGTAGTATTTTTAATAAATAAGAATTAGTTTTTATGGAATATAATTTACTTCCCCATACCGAGATAGAGGTCAGTAAAATTTGTTTGGGTACCATGACATGGGGAAAGCAGAATACCGAAGCAGAAGGCCATGAACAAATGGATTATGCCTTGGAAAACGGAGTGAACTTTTTTGATACCGCCGAACTATACCCCATACCGGCTGCCAAGGAACGTTATGCGGATACCGAAAAAATTATAGGGAACTGGTTCAAAAAGACCGGAAACAGGGATAAAGTGATCTTGGCTTCCAAAATAGCCGGGAAGGCCGAATTCACAAAATTTATCAGAACCACAGGATTTGATAAATCGTCCATCATTGATGCAGTTGAAGGGAGCTTAAAGAGATTGCAAACGGATTATATCGACCTATATCAATTGCACTGGCCGGAACGCAAGACCAATTTTTTTGGGCAAAGAGGCTATACCCATGATATAACGGATCATTGGCAGGATAATATTCATCAAGTATTGGAGACCCTACGGGATTTGATGCGTGAGGGGAAAATTAGAAATATTGGACTTTCCAATGAAACTCCATGGGGAACAATGCGTTTTTTGGAAGAGAGCAAGGTGCATGTCAGTCTGCCAAGAATGATTACCGTCCAAAACCCTTATAGTTTGCTAAATCGGACCTATGAAACGGGAATGTCCGAGATTTCCATGCGAGAGGATATTGGATTGATACCCTACTCCCCCTTAGGTTTTGGGGTTCTCAGTGGTAAATATTTGGGGGGTAGAAAGCCCGATAATGCAAGGATTACCCTTTTTCCAAATTATAACAGGTACAGTGGGGAAACGGCTGTAAAGGCGACAGAAATGTACCATAAATTGGCACAGGACCACAATCTGTCCCTTGCTCAAATGGCATTGGCATTTGTGAATACGAGACCGTTTGTAAAAAGTAATATCATTGGGGCCACCTCCATGAGGCAGTTGAAAGAAAATATCGCCAGTATAGATGTGCAACTTTCCGAGGAGATACTGCAGGGAATAGAAGCCATTCACAATCAAATTCCTAATCCCGCACCGTAAATGGTTTCAGCTCAGAAAATACAGTTTTTGGCCATAGGGACAGGGCAAATTGTGCTGATCCTTCTGGTGATCATCATTATTTTGGTCTATATGCGGGTGAATAGGGACAAAAACTAATTGAATAGGCTAGTTGCTATATCCTCAATTTTGGCGACAAGCTCAATTTTAATTTTTGTGTTTTTTAAGGTGATCTTATTGTTCTTGGAGACATAAATAGTGGCAAAGCCCAATTTTTCAGCCTCTAATATGCGCTGTTCCACCCGTTGCACCGGTCTAATTTCACCTGCCAAACCTATTTCCGCTGCAAAACACACCCCCTTGTCAATGGGGACATCCTCATTGCTGGATAGTATAGCTGCCACCACAGCAAGATCAATGGCAGGATCGTCCACCGAGATTCCCCCTGTGATATTTAGGAACACATCTTTGGCACCCAATTTAAATCCTGCACGTTTTTCCAATACCGCCAACAACATATTCAAACGTTTGGCATTGTAGCCTGTTGTGGAGCGTTGAGGGGTCCCATAGACCGCTGTACTGACCAAGGCTTGTATTTCTATCATCAATGGCCTCATGCCTTCAACAGTTGAAGCTATGGCCGTGCCACTAAGGCCTTCGTCATTTTTGGAAATCAATATTTCCGATGGGTTGTTCACTTCCCGTAATCCGCTACCCTGCATTTCGTAAATTCCTAGTTCTGCGGTAGATCCAAATCTGTTTTTAAGGGCTCTTAAAATTCGGTATACGTAATTGCGGTCCCCTTCAAATTGGAGGACCGTATCTACCATATGCTCCAATATCTTGGGTCCGGCTATGGTGCCATCTTTGGTAATATGGCCTATTAATATTACGGGGGTATTGGTCTCTTTGGCAAATTTTATGAGTTCGGCGGTGCATTCCCTAATTTGTGAAATGCTACCAGCGGCAGATTCAATGTAATCTGAATGAAGCGTCTGTATGGAATCTATGACCACAATGTCAGGTTCTGTGGCTTCAATTTGCTGAAATATATTCTGGGTCTTGGTCTCTGTTAGGATATAGCAGGTTTCGCTGTTGGGATGTATGCGATCGGCCCGCATCTTTATTTGTTTCTGGCTTTCTTCTCCGGAAACATAAAGCGTCTTATAAGGCAATTTTAAGGCAATCTGAAGAAGAAGCGTGCTTTTTCCGATACCAGGCTCCCCTCCTAAGAGGATAAGGGAGCCAGGGACAATTCCGCCTCCAAGAACACGATTGAACTCCAGGTCATAGGTGTCTAACCGCAGTTCTTTCTCTGTGTTTATCTCATTGACCCGAAGGGGTTTGGAAACTTTTTTGGCTGTATTTGCAGGGCTTTTCCAGCTCGATTTCTCCTCTTTTTGAACTACCTCTTCAACAATGGTATTCCATTCTTTGCACCCTGAACATTGCCCTACCCATTTGGCATATTGAGTTCCGCAATTTTGACAAAAAAAAGCTGTTTTTATTTTGGCCATTCCCCTGTATTAGATTCCGGCTAAAGGTACTAAGAACTTTGAAAACAGAAGGATTGTTTTAAAGGGTCATTAAGGTATTAATGGCTAGTAATTATTTTTTTTGCCATCACCCACTTTGGTCTAGTATCCGAAATCTGCTTTTAGGGCATCCATTTTTTCCAATGCCATATCCTTTGTCAGAAAATCAATTTCTTCCATTCCAAAAGCCTTTTCAAAGGTACGGAGTGCTTTTTTGGGCTCTCCTTTTTGTTCGTAATATTCCCCTTCAAAATAAAATCCCAGCATAGTTCCCGGGAACTCTTTATTGCAAAGTTCAGCAAGGCTTTTCAGGGATTCCAAATCCTCCTTTTTTCTACAGGCCGCATAAATGGCCATAACGTCATTGAGCTCAACGGATTTTTTAAATCCGAACAAATCGGCAATCAAGGCATACTTGTCTTCGAGATACTTAAACACGGGCTCTTCCGAGGTCAATATTTTATCCTTGTATTCCTTCTTGTTAATGGGTTTGAACATATTGAAAATATTGTCCAATGCTTTTCCTATCCCATAAGTTACTACTGAGGTATGATCGGCATTATCATAAACATCGAAGAAATAATGAAGGGATTCTTTGTTGAGGTCCTTGATGGCTTTGTCCATTGCCATTATTCTGTTTTTGTCAGAGCTGTTTTCACCCTCTACGATCAAACTGTAAAATATCTTTTTATTTATGGCCCCCAATCTTGATGGAAGTCGATTTTCCATTTCCGGGGCCAGGGTTGGTGATATACTGATATAGGCATTAAACAGGGAGTCGTCCTTAAAGAGATAAAAGTTTCCAAAATTAGCCGTGATATCATAGCCGACAAACATCTTAAAAGGGGTTGTGCTATAATTGGAATCCATATATGGGATTAATTCCATACCTAAAAATTCAAAAAACGATTTCCCTTTGTCGGTAGGGAGGCCAGTTGCTTCATCAAAGCCACAATCATTATAACGAAGGCCATTTTTGCCCTGTTCAACCCCAACAATAATGGATTCGGGCATTCCACTGAACTTACTGTAGAATTTGGCATTGGCCACAACATTGTCAAAGAGGTATTCTGCGTCCAAAACAACAATTAGCGGGTATTTCTTTTCAGCGGTATAGTTTTCTGGGATATAGTATCTTACATCTCTTTTCTCTTGAAGTTTGTATGACTCAAAAACTTCTTTGGTAACTTGGGCGTTGGCGCCAAAACATAAGAACAATGCAATAACTGCGGTTAACCGTTTCATAAAATTGAATTTAAGCAATAGAAGACTATTGGTTTCTGTTCAATAACGGTAAGACAAGAAAAGATATTGCCCCAAATATGACGACCATCATGGTTTGTGATATCCACATGATCCAACCAAAGGCATCACCTGAAACTTCACTGATCCCAAATACAGCCAAAGAAGAGCTTACTGCAATGGGATATATTCCAATTCCGCCATTGGTGGCAGACATGGCAAATGCACCTGCCGTAAAAGCAACCAATAGTTGGCTCAATGTTAGCTCAATGGTTTCGGGCACTGTAAACTTAATCACCCAAAACATGCCTATATAGGCGACCCAGATAAATATGGTGTGAAAGATAAATGCCCATTTGTACTTCATTTTAAAGATACTTAAGACTCCTTCCACCAGACCCTTGACAAATCTTTTTATTTTTTGTGCAAACTGAAATTTCGATTTCTTTATAAAAAACAGGAACAGGACTATCCCAAGGATGCCAATTCCCAGCAGAACAAGAAGGCTGGTAGGATTAAACCCCCTTTGTTGAAAGACATTTAAAATAACATCAGTCTGTAAAAAAAGGGCAGTGATTACAACTGTGAAAAGCATGAATAGATCTACCACTCTTTCGGTAACGATGGTGCCAAAGCCTTTTTCGAAGGGGACCTTTTCATAGGTGGTCAAGGCAGTTGCCCGCAGTATTTCCCCCGATCTGGGAATGCCCAAGTTTGTAAAGTATGCAATTAATATGATCAGGACATTATTGCTCACTTTGGGTTTGTATCCTAAGGGTTGTAGCAGATAATTCCATCTGATGGCCCTAGAAATATGGCTCAAAATGCCAATAAAGACTGAAATACCTACCCAAAATAGATCTGCCTCCTTGATATAAAACAGGATTTGCTGCCTGTCTTCGGGGGACGTGCTGTAAAAGGAATACCAGACTAAAAAGACGCCCAGGGCTATTGGGAGCAATGTCTTTAATTTGTTCGTTAAGGATTTTTTCAAAATTAGGTCAACAAATTAGTTTCCTCATTGGGAAATACCAGAGCAGGATTGAATTTTTTGGCATCGTCTATATCCAATCTGCCATAGGCAATAAGGATAAGTACATCGCCCACGGCAACCTTTCTTGCGGCAGCGCCATTTAGGGTAAGCTCACCACTTCCTCTTGGACCTGGTATAGCATAGGTTTCCAATCGCTCACCATTGTTGTTGTTAACGATTTGAATTTTTTCGCCTCTTATAATATTGGCGGCATCCATTAGATCTTCATCAATAGTAATGCTACCTATATAATTTAGGTCCGCACCAGTAACTTTTACTCGGTGAATTTTTGATTTTACTACTTCTACTTGCATGGGGCAATGATAATTATGCGGCAAAGTTAATTAATTTAAGCCTATATTGTCTATTAGTCGTACACCATCGGCAAAAACTGCAATAAAGGCCCTATATTTTTTATCTTTCTTTTTGTGATCTATTGGTTTTAGCGTGTCCTCTTCGGAAATTTGTAAGTATTCCAAACGCAGATTTGGGTGCAATTGAAATTGTTCAGTTGCCCATTCTATAATAGATAAAGGGCTGTGGTCAGGGAATTTTGCACTTATCTTTTTTAAGGTTTCGTATATAAAACCGGCTTCTTTTCTTAATTCTTTGGATAGCCTCTCGTTTCTGGAACTCATGGCTAAACCGTTAGGTTCCCTTAAAATAGGACAGCCAATGATCTCCACGGGAATATTCTGCAATTCGACAAGTTTTTTGATGATTTGGAGTTGTTGAAAATCCTTTTCCCCAAAATAGGCTTTGTCGGGAGCCACGGTTAGCAAGAGCGATTCTACAATGGTGCCTACACCATCAAAATGACCCTCTCTAAAGGCTCCTTCCATAACCTTGTCCAATCCTTGGAAATCATATTTTTTTGAAACAACATGTTCCGTATACATTTCTGATACCGAGGGGGCAAAAATGATAATATCCTTGGAAATGCTGTTTAAAAGTGATGAATCTTTTTCTAAAGTCTTGGGGTATTTTAGAAGATCTTCATGATTATTGAACTGCGTAGGGTTTACAAATATGCTTACAATGGTGAGGGCATTTTCAGATAAGGACCGCTCCACAAGGGAGGCATGACCTTGGTGTAATGCACCCATAGTGGGCACCATGCCCACTTTTATGGCATTACTATTGATGGTGGTAAGGAATGATTTAAGTTCGTTTTTGGTTTGGAATACCAACATGTTTTAAGTTTAAAAGCTAGCAAACTTATATAATTACAGCTAATCTGCATAATTTTTGTAATTTTGCAGCTACGCTTACACGATAAATAAAATATTGCTTTTATGAATGGTAAAAAGATATTGTTTGTATCTTCAGAATTAGTGCCCTATCTACCAGAGAACGAAGTTTCCTTAATGTCTTATGAAACCCCTAGGATGGTCAACAGTAATGGTGGCCAGATTAGAATTTTTATGCCAAGGTTCGGAAACATTAATGAACGAAGGCACCAGTTGCATGAGGTCATACGTTTATCGGGAATGAACTTGGTCATTAATGACATGGATATGCCCCTAATTATAAAAGTAGCCTCTATCCCTAGAGAGCGCATTCAAGTATACTTTATAGATAATGAAGAATATTTTAAGCGTAAGGCCACATTTACTGATGAAAACGGTAAACTTTTTGCGGATAATGACGAACGTGCCATTTTCTTTGCTAAGGGTGTTGTTGAAACCGTTAAAAAGTTAAACTGGTCTCCAGACATTATCCATGTTCATGGATGGATGGCTTCCCTACTTCCTTTATATCTTAAAAAATATTATGCCGATGAACCATTATTTGCCGAAAGCAAGATAGTGACCTCTGTATATAAAAAAGGTTTTGAAGAGGAGTTGGACAAGGATATGATCAAAAAAATCTCATTTGATGGGGTTGCTGAAGACAGTATAAAACCTTTGGCCACACCCAATTATAATAATTTGTTAAAAGTAGCGGTAGATCATTCTGATGCTGTTATTTTGGCCTCCGAAGATGTGCCCCAAGAATTACGGGAGTACATTGCCCAATTGGAAAAGCCTGTTTTGTCTTATGTGCCTATTCAGGAATTCGAGGAAGCATATGCAAATTTTTATAACAACGAAGTCTTAAAATAATTTTCATGGTATTTTTTAGAAAGATAATTTTTTCTGCTTTTGCGGGAGCAATGTTCGTACTGGCCTTTGTTTCTTGTGAGGAGGACATCACTACCATTGGGAAAGGGGTGATAGGCGGAGAGCCTTTTGAAAACGAAAGTGCCTCATATGATGTGTTTGCCTACAATAAGAAAATAGAAGCTGTTCAGACCAATAAATTGCCCATATATCAATTGGGAATTTTTAACGATCCCGTTTATGGTAGAACGGAGGCATCTATAACTTC
>JBFIGS010000065.1:0-11602 GCA_041602195.1 Sediminicola sp.
GAAAATCAGATTTAGGATGAACAAATTATCAGCAGCTATTACCGCTGTGGGAGCATATGTTCCTGACTTCATTTTGACCAATAAGCTATTGGAAGAGATGGTAGATACCAATGATGAGTGGATAACCAGTAGAACTGGAATCAAAGAAAGAAGAATACTAAAAAAGGAAGGTGCGGGAACTTCTTATATGGCCATTAAGGCAGCTGAGGAGCTTATTCAAAAAAGCAACTTGGATCCAACCGAAATCGATATGATCATTGTGGCTACGGCAACTCCTGATCTGCAGGTTTCTTGTACCGCAGCCTATGTCGCTTCAGAAATAGGGGCAACCAATGCCTTTGGATACGATCTTCAGGCCGCTTGTTCCAGCTTTTTATATGGGATGTCCACAGCTTCAAGTTATATTGTTTCCGGACGCTACAAAAAAGTACTGCTTATCGGAGCAGATAAAATGTCTTCCATTATAGATTATACAGATAGAACCACTTGTATCATTTTTGGCGATGGTGCCGGTGCGGCATTATTTGAACCCAATGAGGAAGGTCTTGGACTTCAGGATGAGTACTTAAGATCTGATGGGGTGGGGAGAAATTTTCTGAAGATTGATGCCGGAGGGTCACAATTGCCCGCTTCCTTGGAAACCGTTAAAAATCGCCAGCATTATGTCTTCCAAGACGGTAAGTCGGTCTTTAAATTTGCCGTATCCAATATGGCGGATGCCGCTGCTAAAATAATGGAACGCAATAACCTATCGGATAATGATGTATCTTGGTTATTGCCACACCAGGCCAATATGAGGATAATCAACGCTACGGCAAGCCGTATGGGTCTTGATGAATCCAAGGTTTTGGTGAACATTGAAAAATATGGAAACACCACTTCTGCAACCTTACCATTGTTAATGGCCGATTTTGAGAAGAAATTCAAAAAAGGGGATAATTTGGTGTTTGCCGCTTTCGGCGGTGGCTTTACTTGGGGCTCCATTTATCTGAAATGGGCGTACAATTCATAACAAACTGACTAACTTATAATAGAACTAAAACTAAATCGAATTCCATGGATATTAAAGAAATTCAAAACTTAATTAAATTTGTGGCTAAATCGGGTGCCAGCGAAGTAAAACTGGAAATGGATGATATTAAGATCACCATCCGTACAGGAGCAGCAGGTTCTGGTTTCGAAACCACCTACGTACAGCAAATCCCAATGGGTCAAAACCAAATGGCCCCAATGCAGGCTGCACCAGCAACAGAAGCACCAGCAACAGAAGCTGCCCCTGCAAAAGCTGATGAGAATTCTAAATACATTACTATAAAATCCCCTATCATTGGAACGTTTTATAGAAAACCATCCCCTGACAAACCTGTTTTCGTTGAAGTGGGAAGCACTATCAACAAAGGAGATGTCCTTTGCGTGATTGAGGCCATGAAACTTTTCAACGATATTGAATCTGAAGTTTCTGGTAAAATTGTGAAAGTATTAGTGGATGATTCTTCTCCGGTGGAGTTTGATCAGCCCTTATTCTTGGTAGATCCGTCATAAGAATTTTTAAATGCTGAATTTTGAATGACAAATTTTTTTGGTCATTTAAAATCATTTAAAATTTAGAATTCAAAATTTAAAACTTCAAGAGATGTTTAAAAAAATACTTATTGCCAATAGGGGTGAAATAGCACTGCGTATTATCAGGACCTGTAAGGAAATGGGAATAAAAACAGTTGCCGTTTATTCCAAGGCAGATGAAGAGAGCTTACATGTGAGGTTTGCGGACGAAGCTGTTTGTATCGGCCCGGCCCCCAGTAGCGAATCTTATTTAAAAATACCAAATATCATTGCAGCGGCAGAAATTACCAATGCAGATGCTATTCATCCTGGGTATGGTTTCCTTTCTGAAAATTCCAAGTTTTCAAGAATATGTGCAGAGCACGATATTAAATTTATTGGCGCTTCTGGGGATCAGATAGATAAAATGGGAGATAAGGCTACGGCCAAGGAAACCATGGAGAAGGCTGGAGTCCCTATTGTACCTGGTTCAAAAGGGCTTTTAAAATCAGTTGAAGATGCCAAAAAAGTAGCCAAAGTTGTTGGGTACCCCGTTATGATCAAAGCTACCGCTGGTGGTGGAGGTAAGGGGATGCGAGCTGTTTGGAAAGAGGAGGAAATGGAAAAATTGTACAATAGTGCCGTCCAGGAAGCTTCGGCTGCCTTTGGAAACGGGGCTATGTACATGGAAAAATTGATAGAGGAGCCTAGGCATATCGAAATACAGATCGTTGGTGATCAGTATGGGAAGGCCTGTCACTTATCAGAAAGGGATTGCTCCATCCAAAGACGTCATCAAAAGCTTACCGAAGAGACCCCATCTCCTTTTATGACAGATAAATTGAGGGATGATATGGGTATGGCCGCGGTAAAAGCCGCCGAATTTATAAAATACGAAGGTGCAGGTACTATCGAATTTTTGGTGGACAAGCATAGGAATTTCTATTTTATGGAGATGAATACACGTATTCAGGTTGAGCATCCAATTACGGAACAGGTCATAGATTATGATTTGATCCGCGAACAAATATTGGTTGCCGCAGGAGTGCCAATTTCAGGAAAGAATTATACCCCCAAGTTACATTCCATTGAGTGCCGTATCAATGCCGAGGATCCTTATAATGGTTTCAGACCATCTCCGGGAAAAATCACAACATTGCATACGCCTGGAGGACATGGGATTCGCTTAGACACCCATGTGTACAGCGGATATACAATACCACCAAATTACGATTCCATGATCGCTAAGCTTATTACAACGGCCCAGACGAGAGAGGAAGCCATCAATAAGATGAAGCGTGCTTTGGACGAGTTTGTGATTGAAGGAATAAAGACGACCATTCCTTTCCATAGACAGCTAATGGACCATCCGGATTATTTGGCGGGGAACTATACCACCAAATTCATGGAGAGTTGGGTCATGGATCCACAACCAGAAGAATAAGACAAAAACTCCGGCCAATGCCGGAGTTTTTTTATACAATCTATTTAACCTTCTGCAAGAAATTCAGCCAAGCATTTAGACTATTTAAATAGTTCTTACTAAAATGATATCCCTTATTTTTATGACCATAAAAAATAACTTCACGTGAATTTAAGTTACTGGGAATATAAAACATGGTTGTCCAACATAGATTTTACCATTGTAGGGAGCGGTATTGTTGGCCTTAACTGTGCACTTCATCTTAAAAAACGTTTCCCCAATGCAAAGATATTGGTCTTGGAAAAAGGGATTCTACCCCAAGGGGCCAGCACCAAAAATGCTGGGTTTGCTTGCTTTGGAAGTATCTCTGAGATATTGGCAGATCTAAAACAGCACACCGAGGAAGAGGTGCTGCAACTCGTGAAAAAACGATGGGACGGCGTACAATTATTGCGACAAAATATTGGTGACACCAACATGGATTTCCAGAATCACGGAGGGCATGAGATATTTATGGAGGCCCATACGGAATTGTATCAAAATTGTTTGGAACATATTGGCATTGTCAATCAATTACTTGCCCCTGTTTTTGGTGAGGACGGCTTCCGGGCCCACCCCAATACGTTTAATTTTAAGGGCATACAACAACAGTACATTACCAATACTTTTGAATCCCAAATAGATACGGGCAAGATGATGTCTACCTTATTGCAAAAGGTCCAAAATGCCGGCGTGGTCATCTTAAACGCCATTCAGGTTGAAACTTTGGAGGACGCAAAAGGGCACGTTGTGGTAAAAACGGACCAGTTTGAGTTTAAGACTGGGAAGTTATTGGTGGCCACCAACGGCTTCGCCTCTCAATTGATAAAAGAGGATGTACAGCCTGCCCGAGCACAAGTACTCGTTACCAAGCCCATTGAAAACTTAAAGGTCATAGGGACTTTCCATTTGGATGAAGGGTACTATTATTTTAGAAACATTGAGGACAGGATTTTGTTTGGAGGGGGGCGCAACTTGGATTTAAAAGGAGAAGAAACCATGGCTTTTGGACAGACCCAATTGATACAAAATAAGCTGGAAGATATCCTAAAACATATCATATTGCCCGATACCCCATTTGAAGTGGACCATCGATGGAGTGGCATCATGGGCATGGGAACCCAAAAGAGGCCCATCATCAAGCAAATCTCAGAAAATGTTTCCTGTGGGGTTCGTTTGGGAGGCATGGGGATAGCCATCGGAAGCCTTATCGGCAAAGAACTTGCAGAACTAGTTTAAGTAATAGAACACCTATGGGAATTGATCCGTTAAAACAACAGTTATACGACCATTGCCAAGGTTATGTACAAAATAGATTGGGGCGTATTCAAAAGAATATTCAGGAGATACAAGAAGCCCTGGGTTCCGAGACCAAGAGTAGTGCGGGTGACAAGCATGAAACAGGGCGCGCCATGATCCAATTGGAACGAGAAAAATTGGGAGTACAATTGTCCGAAATTCAGAAAGTACAAGAGTTGTTCCAACGTGTGCCCCTCTCTGGGCAATCTATAACTGTTTCTTTGGGTAGTTTGGTGAAGAGCAATACAAATAGCTATTACCTGGCTATAAGTGCAGGAGAGGTCCTCATTGACGGGAAGGTGTATTATGCCATCGCACCCAATACCCCGATAGGGAAATTATTGTTGGGAAAAACCGAAAATGAAACCATAGAATTCAATGGTAAGGAAATACGTATTACAGCAATCCTGTAGGTAGTTGATGAGGCCTTAGTCCAATTTGGGTTTGCCCCTTAAGCTTTTCTTCTGCGCTTTTTTTAACTTCGATTTCAAACGCTTTTCTACGGCGGACCTTTTAGGTTTGGTCTTTCGTCTTTTTTTAGCGACCGTTAAAGCGCTTCTAATAAGGTCCAAAAATTTCTGAATGACCAATTCCTTGTTTTTGTGCTGACTTCGGCTTGTATCAGAATATAGAATCAGTACATTTTCTTTGGTGAGCCTGTTTCCAATTTTGGTGTAGATCCGTTCTTTTTCATTTTCAGACAGGGCTTTGGAAGCTGCTACATCAAAATAAAGCTCCACCTTGGAAGATACTTTGTTCACATGCTGTCCGCCCGCACCACTGCTCCTTACCGCCTTAAATTCCAATTCCTGTACGATGCGTTCTTTGTCCAAATTTACTATGCTATTCTTGCGTTAATGGTTTCTAAGGCCACATTTAAATAGATTTTTGTTTCCGGTTTCAAGATTTCCCTAGAAGTAAAGGACAGCGTTTCCCCGTCATCAGTGAGCCCTTCATGCAGGTAATGGCTCCCTTTAAAAAAGGACTTCTTAACACGTACCCGTAAACCTGATTTTTCCGAAATCTGAAATTCATGGGGGTAGACCAAAATAGATTTGTTGATTTTGGCGTACTGTTTCAACAATTGGATAGGTACTACGTTGACCTCTCCGAAAAGTGATGCCGTATATAAATCCTTGGGGTGTCTGTATATGTTTTTAGGAGTGCCGTGGGCCAGTATTTCTTGATCCTTCAGAACGATCAATTGATCGGCATAGGGCAGAACATCGTCCATATCATGCGTCGCCACCAAACATGTAATTCCTTTCCGCTTTAAATAATTGAAGAGATTTTTTCTAAAACTGTTGGTCCTAAAGTTGTCGATATGGCCAAAAGGTTCATCCAGCAGTAATATTTCTGGTTCTTGAGCCAATACGCGGGCCAAGGCCACGCGTTGCTGTTGCCCACCGCTCAAAAACTGGACCTTAGTCTTGGCAAATTCTTCCATTTCTATCATTTCCAGAAGTTGCTCTGTACGCTCCTGCAATTCCTCCGGGTAAAAAACGGAAAGGTACTTACTCACGTTCTCTTCAACGGTAGTGTAAGGCATAAGGTCAAAATCCTGCGAAAGATATTTCATATATTTCTCCCCTGGAACAAGGTTGAAATCGGGTCCAAGTACTTGTTTGTCGTTCCATGAAATGGTCCCATTAGCGGGCTGAAGTAGGCCGTAAACAAGTTTCAACAAAGTACTCTTGCCGCACCCACTCTCGCCAATTATGGAAAGGTGCTCCCCTTTTCCGACTGTAAAGTTGAGGTCTTTCAACACCATTTTTTCGGTGTACCCAAAGGATATGGAATTAACGTTTAGCATGGTGCAAAATTACTTAAAAAACAGATTAAGATTAAATGGTAATAAAAATCCGCTCCCTATGGGAACGGATTTTAAATAATTAAAAACGGATTATTAGTCTTTAAACTCCTTTAAAACAGCTTGGTTGGGCAGTTGTTCAAAACCCATATTGTAAAGGGTAAAGCCATAAATATCTGCGTATTGCTCTATAGTCTTGCTTACTGGGGTACCTGCGCCATGGCCTGCATTGGTCTCAATACGGATCAGGGTAGGATTGTCCCCGCTTTGTTTTTCCTGTAATTCCGCTGCAAATTTAAAGCTATGTGCAGGGACTACTCTATCGTCGTGGTCCCCGGTTGTGACCAAGGTGGCCGGATAAGAGGTCCCTTTTTTTACATTGTGTACTGGGGAATACCCTTTGAGGTATTCAAACATTTCCTTATCATCTTCTGAAGTGCCATAATCATAGGCCCACCCGGCACCAGAAGTAAAGGTGTGATAGCGTAACATATCAAGTACTCCACCCGCTGGCAAGGCTACTTTCATTAGATCTGGACGCTGGGTCATGGTGGCCCCTACCAATAGACCGCCATTGGATCCGCCCCTAATTGCCAAATAATCTGAAGAGGTGTATTTGTTCTCGATAAGATATTCTGCGGCAGCTATAAAATCATCAAAAACATTTTGTTTTTTGGTCTTGATACCTGCATCATGCCATTTTTTACCATATTCCCCTCCACCGCGTAGGTTGGGAACGGCATAAACGCCTCCTTGCTCCATCCAAACAGCATTGACAATGCTGAAAGAAGGGGTAAGGCTCACATTAAATCCGCCATAACCATATAAAATAGTCGGGTTCTTTCCATTGAGTTCCAATCCCTTCTTATAGGTGATGATCATGGGAACCTTGGTGCCATCCTTAGAGTTATAGAACACCTGCTTGGATTCATAGTCGTTGGGATTAAAATCGATTTCTGGTTTCCAATATTGTGTGTATTCCCCTGTTTCAACATTGTACTTATAGGATGATCCGGGCGTATTGTAATTGGTAAAGGAAAAGTAAAATTCCTTGTCTTCTTTTTTGCCGCCAAAACCACTGGCACTTCCCAATCCTGGAAGTTTTACTTCACGGATCATCTTGCCATTGTAGTCGTATTGGTACACTTTGGAAATGGCATCTACCATATATTCTGCGAAGAAATAGCCACCACCAGTGCTCGGGCTAAGAACGTTTTCAGCTTCAGGGATAAAATCTTTCCAATTTTTGGGCATTGGATTTGATGCATCAACTGTCACAATCTTTTGGTTAGGAGCATCCATATTGGTCATGATATACAATTTGGATCCCACATTTTCTATGACATAACTATCAGTGTCCGTGTTGTCCAACACCGTACTGATTTTGCTGTTGGGCTTTGTAAGGTCCTTCATCAATAATTTATTGCCCGAAGTAGAGGTCCTTGGATAAATGAACAAATAGCGCTGATCCTCTGTTACGCTACCGCTGATATATCTGTGTTTTTCTTCCGGGGTACCACCATAGATTAACAGGTCATTTTTTTGTGGGGTTCCCAACTTATGGTAATAAAGTTTGTGCTGGTCGGTTTTTGCCGAGAGTTCACTACCCTTGGGTTTATCATAACTGGAATAGTAAAACCCTTCATTTCCTTTCCAAGAGACCCCGCTAAATTTGATGTCTACCAGGGTATCCTCAACTATTTCCTTGGTCACGGCATTCATGACGATTACCTTTCGCCAATCACTACCCCCTTCGGAGATGGAATAAGCGGCCAAAGAGCCGTCCTTTGTAAAATTTAAGCCGGCTAAAGAGGTGGTGCCATCTTCAGAGAAGGTATTTGGATCCAAGAATATCTCGGCCTCCCCTTCACCTTTTTTGCGGTATACCACATATTGGTTCTGCAGGCCGTCATTTTTATAGAAATAGGTATAATCTCCCTCATTAAAAGGGGACCCCAGTTTTTCATAGTTCCATAATTTTTCCAATCGATTTTTTAGATCTTGGCGGAAAGGAATTTTTTCCAAATATCCAAAAGTGGCCGTATTCTGGGATTTCACCCAAGCTTCTGTTTCAGCGCTTCTATCGTCCTCCAACCAACGGTAGGGATCTTGAACTTCAGTTCCAAAATAAGTGTTGACGGTGTCTACTTTTTTAGTGGTGGGGTAATTCACGGAAATTTTTTCTTTTTTAGGAGTGGTTTCGCAGGCGACAAAGAGTGATGCCGTCGCGAGGAGTAAAAATGTTTTTTTCATAGTTTTTAATTGCTTGGTCAGCTAAAAATACCAATAAAAAACTTTTAGGCTGAAGCATTATAATTGTTTTAACACTATTTCAATTTGAAAAAGAGGATTTGCTTCTTGCTATTATTTAATGGGCACTCATTGGAATATTTTTTCTGTGCATTGCGGGGGTTTTCGCAACAAATGTTTGGTAGATATCAGTAAATAGTAAACAATACAACAATTATGTTAACAAAAGTTAAAATATTAACTAAAATTATATATTTTTAGAAAAAACCAATAACCAATTAATTATGAAGAAACGTATTTTAAAGGGCGCTGCCTTAGGTTTTACCTTGGCATTAGTAATCACTTCCTGTTCCAACCAGGAAGAGCAATTCATTGAAATAGAAAATGGGCAACTGGAAACCGAAGAATCAATAGTCTCCCAGTCCAGCCAAACTATTGAAGACAGTTATATTATTGTCTTTAACCAAAAAGTAACAGGTGATATTGGGGCTAAATTTGGGAACGATCATAAAGCGGCCCGTCTTGCGGTACAATCAGCGGCCGAGAAAATGTTTGCAGAAAATAAAGTAGGCACATTTGAAATCAGTAACAGTTATAGCAAGGTATTCAATGGGGTGGCTACAAAACTTAGCAGTGATGATGTGGCTCGACTAAATACAGATAGGAGAATTGCGTATATAGAAAAAGACCAAATGATCACCTTGGCCCCGCCTCCGGGCAAAGGCCCAGGGAACGGTGGCGGTGAACCCACTGGAGAAGAAAAGCCTTGGGGTATTACTAGGGTAAATGGAGGATCGGGTACAGCAAATGGCGTTGCCTGGGTCATAGATACAGGGATAGATCTAGATCATCCAGATTTAATTGTTGATGCTACAAGAGGTTTTAACGCCTTTACTTCGGGTAAGGATGGGCAATCTTTTGATGATGGAAATGGCCATGGGTCCCACGTGGCTGGAACAATCGCAGCTATCAATAATGATATAGGTGTAATTGGTGTCGCTCCCGGGGCAACGGTTATTCCTATTAAAGTTTTAGGAAGCCGTGGCAGTGGCTCTTATTCAGGAGTAATTGCAGGGATAGAGCATGTGGCGGCAAACGGCGGAAATGGCGATGTGGCCAACTTGAGTTTGGGAGGGCCAGTGTCCCAAGCCGTGGATGATGCAGTAATCGCGGCCCAAACTTCGGGTGTGATATTTGTTCTAGCGGCTGGTAACGATGGAGATGATGCTAACAACCATTCCCCAGCAAGGGTAAATGGGAATAGTATTTATACAATTTCCGCAATGAGCAATGGAGATAATTGGGCAAGTTTTTCTAACTACGGGAACCCTCCTGTAGATTTCTGTGCGCCAGGAGTGGCTGTTAAGTCTACGTGGAAAGATGGTGGTTACAATACCATCAGTGGTACTTCTATGGCTGCGCCACATGCAGCAGGGGTATTGCTATTGGGTAATGCCGGTTCCTCTGGACCGGTAAACGGGGATCCTGATGGAGAACCGGATCCTATAATAACACATTAATCATTAAATTTTAAAACAGAAAAGGGGGGGCATTTGCCCCCCTTTTTAATTATGTCAACTTTTATGTTTAGTTAATTTAAATCAACCCATTTTCAATAAGGTACTCCCCAATTTGGATAGCATTGGTAGCAGCTCCCTTTCTAAGGTTGTCTGCAACGATCCACATATTCAAGGAATTGCGTTGGGTCTCATCCCTTCGGATACGGCCAACAAAAACATCGTCTTTTCCATGGGCGTAAATAGGCATGGGATAGGTGTTGGTGTCTGTGTTGTCCTGAACCACCACTCCCGGGGTTTCACTTAATATTTTTCGAACTTCCGATAGTTCAAAATCATTTTCAAACTCCACGTTCACAGATTCTGAATGTCCACCTGCGGTTGGTATTCTTACTGCCGTGGCCGTTACTGAAAAAGATTTATCGTTAAATATTTTTTGGGGTTCCCTGGCCAATTTCATTTCTTCTTTGGTATAGCCGTTCTCCAAGAATACATCGCAATGCGGAAGAGCGTTTCTTCCTATGGGATAAGGATAAGCCATTTCACCCTGTATACCTGCTATTTCATTTTCCAATTGCTGTACTGCTTTTAACCCAGTACCCGAAACAGATTGGTAGGTAGAAACAACCACCCTTTTCATTTTGTATTTTTTATGCAAAGGTGCCAAAACCATGACCATTTGTATGGTAGAACAGTTTGGGTTGGCAATTATCTTGTCTTCCTTGGTCAGTTCATGGGCATTAATTTCGGGCACTATCAATTTCTTGGTAGGGTCCATGCGCCATGCGGAGGAGTTGTCAATGACCGTAGTACCGACCTCAGCGAATTTTGGGGCCCATTCCAAGGAGGTATCCCCTCCTGCTGAAAATATGGCAATATCTGGCTTTGCCGTAACAGCATCGCTCAGCCCTATAATGGTATAATCCTTTCCGTTAAAGGCCAGTTTTTTACCTACAGATCTTTCAGAGGCTACCAATAATAATTCAGTTATGGGAAAATTGCGTTCTTTTAGAACATTGAGCATTACTTCCCCAACCATGCCTGTGGCACCAACAACAGCTACTTTCATTGTTTATGATTTTTATGGGCACAAATGTACTTAAACAAAAAGAGTGCACAATTATTCTAGAGAAGAATAATCAAAATATAACAAAAAGTTATATTTACAACAATCGTAAGAACATCGTATGCATCCCTTGCCATTTTTCAATGATATTGGGAACTTCCAGTTTGAAGCTACCAGAAATTTGAAAATCATTTTTTTGATAAAACTGAAGGGATTGTTTTTGGGTGTCCATAGCTTCCAACCATAAAAGGGAACTTTGGTGTGCCTTACTCTGTTCAATGGTCCAATCCAGTAAAAGTTGGCCAATTCCCAGTCCGTGAACCTCGGGATCCAAATAAATCCGGTGCAACTTGGTAGCAGCCTCTCCAGGAAAATCTACACACTCTTTGCCGAACAGGATACGAAGGATCCCAATAATCTTGTTTTTATATTTGATAAAATAATAAACCGATCCTTTTTCGGACAGCTCTTGCTTCAGGTTGGCTATGCTATAATTTTTTTCAAAATAAAACGCCCCATTGTCCGTCCATAAATGACGGTACATCGGAAGGTAAATTTTCCGAATCACTTCCAATAATTCCCCTTGATCTTCCAATTGGATGGGCTTGAGTGCGACTTCTTTTGAAACTTGGATCATAAATAATAGCGAAAGTTGC
>JBFIGS010000066.1:0-11593 GCA_041602195.1 Sediminicola sp.
CCCGGCTATGGAGTCTGGTTGGTTGTTGGCAGAATACACATAGTTCCAGGGAGGGTTTAACGCTTGTGGATTTTCTTCAAAATCCAGATAACGCAAAATTTCCTGCTCACCAGAAGCTCCATCCATGATGAATTTAGTGTGGGTACTATCAGGCAACTGGTACAACTTTGCCGTCGCCCACCAAGCAACATTGCCCTTGGCATCTCCATACATGATATTGAGTCCTGGAGCATGAATATTGGGCAAAGCAGCCTGAAAGTCTTTTATATTTCTAGCATGACTCAAGCCATGAATGGCCTCAAGTACTTTATTTCCTCCTTGGGTATATATCCATGACATGGCAATGGGGCGTTCTCCCTTAACTTGGTCCGCTATTCCATTTAAAATAGGTCCGTGCTTCGATTTTTTAAAAGTAAAGGCAATGTCTTCTCCATCCTTTACTTTGATCGTTTTATTGAAAGTCTGATACCTTTCCCAACCTTCATTTGTTTTATATAAGGTACTGTCCGAAGGATGGGTTTCTTCGTAATAAAAGTCGACGTCATCATTTTCGAACATGGTAATCCCGTAGGCCAACGTTCTGTCATGTGCCAAAAGCGGAAATGGGATTCCGGCCATATGATATCCATATTTCTCATAGGTGGGTGTGCTTATGTGCGCCTCGTACCAAACGGAAGGTTGTGCAAACCCAATATGGGGGTCATTAGCCAGGATCACTTTACCATTTTTTGTCTTTTTTGGCCCTATAACCCAACTATTACTTCCAATAAATTGCGGAAAGGGCAAGTTCTTCAATGAATTCTCCAACAAGGCTACTATCCTATTCTGAATAGAATCCGAGGTCTTACCTTTATAATTTTTTATCCATTCTGTATCGGCACCCACACCAACCTCCAAATCAACCAAATAAGGCATTCCTAATTTGTCCTTGATATTGGTCAATAAAGGGTCTGTTTTATGGGCCATGGCAAAACTAAAAGCCATATACCCAACTGTGTTATAGATATCTTTAATTTGGAAACTTTGTTTTTGGAGTCCGGTAAGGTAAAATTCCACTGGAGTGGGGCCTTTTTCTATAAACTGGTTTACCCCATCTAAATAGGCCTCTGCCAATTGAGTAGCTTCGGAGTTTTTATCCAGAGCGGCAACAGCCTTTGCAGAGGCATCGTCTATCCCCAAGGAGAGAAAAAACTTATCCGTCTCCAGCATATCTTTTCCAAAGACCTCAGATAGGCCTCCCGTCCCAATCCTTCTTAAAAGTTCCATTTGCCACAACCGATCCTGGGCATGCACATATCCCAAAGACCTGATGGCATCCAATTCATTGGAAGCATAGATATGGGGAATCCCATAAGTGTCAAAATAAACAGAGACCGATTCGGAGATACCCTTAAGTTGCTTCTTCCCTTTGTAATCTGGTCTGAGGGTTTGGATAAAAATTATCAAGGCCAAGACCAATACCCCAAAAACCAATACTATTATCGCTAAAACTTTTTTGGTTCTATTCACTTCCAATTTTTTATGGAATGAAAGATAGCCCAAATTTGAAGAAATAAAAAGGCTGCCAAATGGCAGCCTTTTTGTTATAGGTTTTGAAAAGATTAGTTCCTATTCCATAACCGTAAATTCTATCTGGGAGCTATGGTACACCTTATGGGTCTGCTTCTTGAAATCCTCTGGCTCGGCATAAAATATGTTCTTCACAAATGTTTGTGGGTTAATATCTATATATGGAAACCAGGTACTCTGAATCTGGATTTGGATCTTGTGCCCCTTTTTAAAGGTATGCATCACGTCCTGAAGCTTAATATTTACTGCCGCTTCCTTATTGGGTACAAATGCTTCCGGTTTAGAAAAATCGTTTCTATAACGTCCTCTAAGCACTTCACTTCGAACCATTTGATGGTAGTTACTCATTTTTAAGTATTCCTGCGTTTCCTCGTAATCGGGATGGTCAGCTGGGTATACATCAATCAACTTAACAACCCAGTCCGCATCTGTTCCAGTGGTGGCAACTTTCAATTTTGCCATAATATCACCGGCCAAGGTTACAGGATTTTCCAAGGCATCGGTTTCAAAAACCAACACATCCGGCCTACGCGCTGCAAAACGCTGGTCATCTGTCATATACTTCCTAGGGGTGAATACAACCTTTATATCCTCTGTATAGGGTACCGGCTTTTTTGGATCACTAATGAATTCCTCAGCTGAATTCGCATTTACTTCATTTTGTCCCAAACCTTGGTTAGGCTGAAGGTAATAGGATTCTTTTTTAGTATTTTTTGGAGGCCAGGCATCAAACTGTTTCCAATCTTTGGTACCAGTATCGAAAACATAGGCTTCTGGAAGTTCACTTCCCTGCTCCCCTTCGCCCTTTAAGAAGTGATTGAAAAATTTACTTTCTATGTTTTCTTGAAAGAACTTGGAAATATCATCCCCAAAGTAGACATTCCCAATGGCCTGTCTTTTGTTGTTCTTCGCCCAGTCTCCATGACTCCATGGACCCATTACGATGGTATTGTAATTGGAATTTTGTTTCTCTATGGTACTGTAAGTGGTCAAAGGACCATATAGATCCTCGGCATCAAACCATCCACCAACAACCATTACGGCAGGCCTTATGTTTTCTAAATGCTGAATGATCCCCCTCTTCTGCCAGAATTCATCGTAATCTGGATGCTCTTTCAGTTGCTGCCAAAACACGTTGTCCTCTTTATAATATTTATCCAAATTGGAAAGAGGTCCGTTATCCAAAAAGAACTGGTACTGATCCTGTGTCCCTATCTCCGGGTAGGTATACCACTCTTCTTTGGTAGGTGTATCCTTCATATAGCCAAATACGGAAGTAGCCCTCCAATAACTCAACAAGTAGGCACCGTTATGGTGAAAATCATCAAAGTAAAAATCGCCTATGGGAGCTTGAGGCGATACCGCCTTTAACGCTGGATGGGCATCCAGTAAGGAATAGGTAGAATAGAACCCGGGATAAGAAATCCCCCATATCCCAACATTACCATTATTATTGGCAACGTTTTTTACCAACCAGTCAATAGAATCGTAGGTATCTGAGGCCTCATCTGTCTCTCCTTCCTTTTTATTGGGAATATAGGCCCGCATATTATCATAAACACCCTCACTGTTCCATCTTCCCCTTACATCCTGATAGACTACAATATTCCCTTCCATCATCATTTTCATGTTGGGACCTATCTGTGTCTTAAATTCATCAGCTCCATAAGGCTTACAGCTATAAGGGGTACGTTGAAAAAGGATGGGATATTTTTTAGAGGTGTCCTTGGGAGAATATATCGTGGTATGCAATTTGATTCCATCCCGCATGGTAATGGTCACTTCCTTTTTGGTATAATGGTCCTTGGCCTTATACGTTTCTACCGAGGCCGTTTTGGCGTCCCCCGGCATCTCTTTTTCCAGTACTTTGACATTTCTACAGGAAACGGCCATGAATATGGCAAAAAGAAGGATCAGATGTTTTCTCATTAGTTGATGGCTTTATTTTGGTTAAACGGATTTTCTGGTTGTAAGGACCTGTAGTTTTTTAAACCGGTTTTCAACCAATTCAAATAGGTGTCCTTGTCTGTATATTGGATGGAAGAGTTAAGAACTTCCAAATCTGGTGAAAGCAATACATAATAGGGCTGGGAAGCCGCATTAAAGTTTAGGGTTTGGAAGGTACCCCATTTTTCACCTACTGTTTTAATGGTCTTCACCCTACCGGATTCAAATTTAAAATCGAACTGCCCTTCTTCAGGTAAGGGTTTCCGATCGTCTATGTAAAGGGAAATCAATACATAATCCTCTTTTAACAAAGGATAAATGTCAGGTTCGCTCCATACGTTTTCTTCCATTTTACGACAGTTGACACAAGCCCACCCCGTAAAATCCAATAAAATAGGCTTATTGACTTCTTTGGCATAAGCCAATCCCTCATCAAAATCTTTAAAACAATTTATTCCCAAGGGACAATCGCTCTCCTGTTCAAAAACACTATAGAACTCTGGCGGGGGGAAGCCACTCAAAAGTTTTAGGTCGCTCACCTTGGCCAATCCCAAGATTAAATAAAGTGAAAATGCTCCACTCAAAAGGGCAACACCCAATCTGGTTTTGGATAATTTTTGCTTGGGACCATCATGTGGAAAACGGAACATTCCAAAAAGGTATAGGGTCATCAGTAAAAATAACAAGATCCAAATCCCCAAAAATATTTCCCTTTTAAAAATCCCCCAATTCCCTACCAAATCCGCATTGGACAGGAATTTAAAGGCCAGTGCCAGTTCTAAAAATCCAAGCACCACTTTTACCGTGGTCATCCAACCGCCCGATTTAGGAAGTGAATTCAACCATGCGGGAAATAGGGCAAAAAGAGCAAAAGGCAAGGCCAGGGCCACTCCAAAGCCCAGCATTCCGATGGATAAATTCGTAGCCACATCCCCATCGGCCAAGGCCGTACTTCCCAATAACCCACCAAGAATGGGGCCCGTACAGGAAAAGGATACAATAGCCAAGGTAACAGCCATAAAAAAGATACCAAAACCACCGCCAACTTTAGAGGAGGCAGAATCCATCTTATTGGCCCATGAACTCGGGAGTGTCAATTCGTAATATCCAAAAAAGGAGAACGAAAAGAAGATGAAAATCAAAAAGAAAAATAGATTTAACCAGACATTGGTGGCTATGGTATTCAGGATCTGAGAATCCACAGAATCGAACAAATGAAATGGTAAACTGAGAAGGAAATAGATCAGAACAATAAAAAAGCCATATAACAGGGCATTGGTTATACCTTTAGCCTTGGGTTGTGATTGCTTGGTAAAAAAAGATACCGTCAATGGGATCATTGGAAAAACACAGGGTGTCAACAAGGCTATAAGGCCTCCCAGAAATCCAAGTCCAAATATCATCCAGAGACTGGTTCCCATCTCCATGCCATCGGAATCGCCATTCAATATATTCTTGTTCTTAAGGTCCAGCACTAAGGCTTCACTAAGGGCCTGACTTCGTTGATCCACCGTTTTTTCATTCACCACCACGGTCTTACCGCTAAGGGAAATATTAAAAACTTCATCCTTGGGAATACATACTTCCTTACAAATTTGATAGAATAAAGCAACTTCCAATTGGTCTACACTGGGGTCTATCAATTTGATACGCTGTGTGAACAGTGCCTTGTCTTTAAAGAAAACCTCGTCCACTCCAAATATATCACTGTATTCCCTTACCGTTTTTCCTTCCTTGGCCTCCCCTATCAATTCATATCGCTCGCCAGCTTCTTCAAACGTAAATTCACTTGGCTGTGATCCGCCTTCCGGGGTAAACTGGGAATAAATATGCCAACCCTCCAGGATATCCCCATTAATGACCAGATCATACTCGGTATCTGATACTTTTTTCACCTCATAAGACCAAGCTACTGGATTATCCTCTGTTTGGGCAAAAACCGATGTAAGTGTTAGCAATACTATTATCCCGGTAATAAACTTCCTCATTCCTGTATACTGATTTTTAATATTTTTTTTGTGTTGTCGGTAACCTTGAACCGATCATCCCCTCTTTTTCCCATGATCCAAACTACATTGTCATCGGAGCACAACAGCCATTGTTTTTCCTTGGAAATCCTGTCCATTTTTATGTCTTTAAAAAATTTGGACACCTTTTTACTTCCAAGCATGCCAAAAGGATAAAAATAGTCTCCTTTTCTCCATTTTCTTACCGTCAGGGGATACTTTAACGTTTCTTTATCTACATAAAGTATGGTATTGCCCGTCTCTTCGATTTTATCGACCATAGCAAAAGACATTTTTATAGGTTCCTCCAACCCTTTGTCTTCTTCTTTTATGGCATATTCCAATCCTGTGGAAACGGAGATTTCCTCTAGTAGCAAATACTCCCTATGCTTTAACAGTCTATGGGTCTTGGAACGAACCTCTTTGCCTCCCATTGCTGTCAACAGGGATACTACGTCATTCCATTCCATAAAACCGTACTCATTGAGCAACGCATATAAATATCCCTCTAAAGGGTTTAATTTCATCAATTCTGAAATGGAAATTTTTATGACATCGTTGTCCCTACTAAAAAGATGCTCTTTTAAGTAGTTGATATGGTCTTGGGCAATGCCTGAAGTCTGCCTCAAAAAATGTTGTGTCTGACTAAAATTAGTTAGGAAAGTGGGATGCAATTCCTTAAGAAGAGGAACAATTTGATGTCTTATCTTATTCCTGAGATATTTGGTCTCCTGGTTGGAAAGATCCTCCCTCCATTCAAGGTTCCTTTCTTTGGCATAGGCCTCTAATTGTACCCTGGAATATTTCAACAAGGGTCTTGAAATACTTGTCGTTTTTTCGGGAATACCTGTAAGTCCATCTATGCCCGTTCCCCTGGAAAGGTTGATAAGAAAAGTTTCCAGGTTATCATCTGCATGATGTGCCGTAACCAAAGTCGACCAGCCCTTTTGTTCCATTAATCCTTGGAACCAATCATAGCGAAGCTCACGCGCAGCCATCTGAAGGGAAACTTTGTTTTTACTCATGTAATCTACTGTATCAAAGTGTATTACATAAAACTCCTTTTTTAAGTTTTCGGCCAGTTTTTTTACAAAAGCTTCATCTCCATCACTTGCATCTCCCCTTAAGTTAAAATTGCAATGGGCCAATGCAAAATCCAAGTCAGCACTATGGCATAAGTGGGTAAGAACCACGCTATCTAGGCCTCCACTGCAAGCCAATAAAAACTTCCCTTCCCGTAAGTGGGGAAAAGATATCTTAATATGATTTTTGAATTCCTCTAGCACGCCGTAAATGTACTCAAAGTTGCAGCGCCAACCAATTATTGATGAGTCCTAGCATTTCTTTACTGCAAAGGTCCTTGTGCAACTCATGGTAGCCCCCTTCCAAGAGTTTTAGGGTAGTTGTGCTTGCATTTTCATGAAAGGCCACGGTTCCCTTGTAATCGATTATTTGATCCCCAGTTCCATGCAACAATAAAGTATTTACGTTTAACAAATTGCTGTTTGCGATTGCCCATTCCCCAGCGTCCATAACGGGAAAAGAAAACATGGGACTCACCTTATCATGTACCATCGGATCATTTTTATAGCGTTCAACCTCTTCGGGTATTCGTGAAATACCTTCGGGATCCAACCCTGAGGGCAGCGTAATGGACGGGTAAATGCTAAGCATTGCCTTTCCCAGAACCATTTTCCAAGTCGGAGGCTTAAATGCCAAACGGAGATAGGGACTTGTTGCAATGGCGGCCTTAACGCGGGGTTTCCTTCTTAAAACGTAATTTAAAACTAGATTGCCCCCCATACTGTGTCCGTATAGGAATAGGGGCTTGGTGGGATAAAGTGATTCGGCCCGTTCTATGACCAACTCCAAGATTTCCAATAAGGCCCGGTAATTTGGGCAGTGGCCCCGTTTCCCCCCAGATTGTCCGTGACCTATATTATCATAGGCCACCACCGCAAAACCGGCATTCTCAAGCTGAGGGATCACTTCTGGCAAATACCGCCTATAGTGCTCTCCAAAACCATGGCACAATACAACTACCCCCGAGATCTCTTGGGGTTGGGTACACATCACGGCAATTTTATATTTTTGAAATGGTAGGGAGAACTCTTGGTGCATGTTAATTTGGGCTTGAATCTAAAAGTAAACAAATATTTGGTTAGGTAACCTACCAATTTTTACTAGCCTTCCAGTACCACCCTCATCGCCTTAGCCTTTAATAGACATTCCTCATACTCCTTTTCAGGAGATGCCTTTGCCGTAATGGCACTGCCCACGGAGAAAGAAACATATTTTTTGGAGGAATTGTAAAGGATGCTTCTGATAATCACATTAAAATCAAAATCCCCTTCCGGTGTAAAATAACCTACAGCCCCACTGTAAAGGCCTCGTTTGGTGGCTTCCAATTCTTCTATGATTTTCATTGCCGAAACTTTTGGGGCACCAGTCATACTGCCCATAGGAAAGGTTTCTTTAATAATATCCACCGGATTCTTGTGTGTGTCCACAGTGGAAGTGATGGTGGAAATCATTTGATGGACCTGTTCAAAAGAATATACCTTACAGAGCTCCTCAACTACTACACTCCCTTTTAGGGCACTTTTGGAGAGGTCGTTTCTCACCAGGTCCACAATCATTATATTTTCGGCCCTTTCTTTTGGGTCATTTTCCAAAAGCAGCTTCAATTGTTCATCTTCTTTTGGCTCCGAAGATCGTTTTGCAGTTCCCTTAATGGGCTGGGAAATAATTTTAGTTCCCTGTTTTTTAATATAGCGTTCGGGAGACGCAGATAGGGCAAATACATCTTTGAATTTTAAAAACGTAGCGAATGGGGGCTTGGAAATAGCATTCAGTTTTTGAAAAGTCAGCAAGGGATCGATACAAGTGTCCTCTAAATAAAATTCTTGACAAAAATTAGCCTCATAAATATCTCCCCTATGAATACGTGCCAAAAGCTGCTGTACTCTTTTGAAATAATCATCCTTAAAAATTCGCAGTTTTATGTGAATAGAAGTATCGACCGTCGACGCAGAATCTTTTAATAGGGATTGATTGGTGATGGCTTTGAAATCTTCCTCTATTTCATCAGCCACCATATTGAGATAACAAAAATTAACTTGCCCTCCCTGGAAACGTATGATGCGCTTGGGTTGAAAAAAATGCATATCCGCAAAGCCCAGACCATCATGATTTGATGAGGAGAGTTGTTCCACATCATTTTTAAGGTCATAGGACAAGTACCCGAATAGCCAATCCTTGCTGCCGTCCTGGTATGTCTTTAGCTCCTCAAAAGCATTGTGGTGGTCAGTGACCATTGACGTTAGCGCATCTGCGGCCAAAAGCCCATCAAAGGAACTATATTGTCCCTTATGGTCATTACTATCTAACCATACGACCTCATAGAACTGTTGCGCCCATTTTAATAAGGCTTCCTTAAACTTTGGGAGATCAGCTACCGTAAAATTGACTTCTGTTCGCAAGAATTTGCTATAAGGTTTTTAAAAAATCTTCTAAGGCCTTTTGGTGATCCTTTTTCAATTCCCCATCTAAAATTCCCTTTTCTGGATCAAAATTATCATTGAAGGAAGGCAATGAAAACGAGGTGGTAATTTCACCACCAAATCGAGGAAGCGTGTCCTTGACATAGGTCAGAGAGGAAATGCCCCCTCTTCTTCCAGGGGAAGTGGACATTAGAAATATTTTCTTGTCGTCCAAAAAGCGTTTGTCTACCCGTGACAACCAATCCATTAAATTTTTAAAATAGGCAGAGGGTCCGCTGTTGTGTTCATTGACAGAAATTATCAACCCGTCCGCATCTTTAATGTCTTTTTGTAAGGCTACGACATCCTCTGGATAACCATTGTCCTTCTCAGTATCGGCACTGTACATAGGTACCGGGAAACTGGAAAGATCCATAAGGCTAACCTCGTTTTGTTGTATTAAACCTGTAGTATATTTTACCAATTTAAAGTTAATCGATGTGGAAGAATTACTCCCTGCAAATGCCAAGATGGTTGCCATGGAATTTTTTATTTACGAAAATACCCTAAAATAGGCACACGTGCGAGTTTTTTAGCTAATTTTGCACTCGGAAACATCCAAACACCCTGTTTAACAAGTATATAGGGTAATTGATATTCGTGACTTGAATGAAAAACAATAAGTACCGCTTATACTTTGTAGACGCCATGCGCGCATGGGCCATTCTTATGATGTTACAAGGACATTTTGTAGATGGACTTTTAGATAACGCTTACAGGGACAATTCCAATTTGGCCTTTTCCATTTGGCAGTATTTCAGGGGAATTACAGCTCCGGTTTTCTTTACCGTTAGTGGTTTTATTTTTACGTACTTATTGGTGAGGGGAGATCAACAGGGATTTGAAAACCCTAGGGTCCAGAAAGGAATAAAAAGAGGTCTTCAATTATTGTTGATTGGTTATATTCTTAGGCTCAATCTTTTTGGATTGGTCCGAGGGGAAATCTACAGTTCATTCTATCTGGTTGATGTATTGCACTGTATTGGATTATCCATTTTGGGTATCATAGGGATCTATTTGTTTTCTAGTACCAAAAAGAAATTTGTACTCCCATTGATCCTGTTTGCCACCACTATCGTTCTCTTTGTATTGGAGCCACAGTATAAAATCATGGAACACTTATATTTGCCTGAGATGTTGGCGAATTATTTTACCAAAGCCAACGGTTCTGTATTTACTATTTTCCCATGGTTCGGATATGCTACCTTTGGAGCTTTCCTATCACTCATCTTTACAAGATTTAAGGATTACAAACATCTATACCCAGTAGCGATAACTACAGCATTTATCGCTGGATTAGGTCTTGTCTTTTATTCTTCGCCTTTTGTCAATTATTTGGCTCAGACCACCGGGCTTCAATTATTTGCAGACCTTTACAAAAACAACTACCTCTTTATCAGGCTAGGAAACGTGCTTGTTGTATTTGGAGTGTTCATGACCCTTAGAAGGTTTATGATGAACAGTACTGTACTAAAAATTGGTTCCAGTACCCTATCCATTTATATATCACACTTCGTTATTTTATACGGTAGTTTAACGGGATTAGGTTTTTATGCCTTCTTACATCATTCCCTATCCCCGTACATTGTAGTACCTGGAGCACTTATTTTTATGGTTGCCTGTGTTTATACCGCCTTAAAATACGAGGATAACAAAGTTGCCATTAAAGCTAAGGCAGGGGAATTGGCACAACAGTTCTCTACCAATGCAGAACCTTGGATAGCCTTCTCCTTTAGATTGATCAAGGATACCTTGTTTAGATTAAGGGTGACCGTTATCAAGCTATTTAGATTGGCTAAAAATTAAGCATCTCCCATTTACATTGTTTCACTTTCCATTACTTTTGCGCTCTAAATAATAATTATGAGCGAGAAGAAAGTTTACGCACCTATAGCCGTAGAATTGGAAAAAGATAAAAGGTATGCCTGGTGCACCTGCAGCCATAGCAGTAATCAACCCTTTTGTGATGGTTCACACAGAGCACATAACGCGACCCCATCATTAGGTTTTGCCGTGGAGGAAGAAAAAACAGCCTTTCTCTGTACTTGTAAACAGACCAAGAATCCGCCTTATTGCGACGGATCACATAAGAACTAACAAAAAATCCCATCAAGTTGCTTGATGGGATTTTTTAATTTAATACTATTTGTTTTAAATATGCAGTGCCCGGTCATCAGTAGCGGCCAAGGCAGCTTCTTTGACAGCTTCCGCATAGGTTGGATGTGCATGACTCATTCTAGAAATATCTTCGGCAGAGGCTCTAAATTCCATCGCGGTGACCGCTTCAGCAATTAGATCCGCAACACGCGCACCAATCATATGGACACCCAATACTTCATCCGTTTTTTTATCTGCAAGGATCTTCACAAATCCGTCAATATCCATACTAGCTCTAGCACGACCTAAAGCCCTCATTGGAAATTGTCCCACTTTAAAGTCGATCCCAGCTTCTTTCAACTCCTCTTCCGTCTTCCCTACTGCAGCTACTTCTGGCCAGGTATAGACAACACCAGGAATCAAATTATAATC